>DASTSZ010000387.1:0-6316 GCA_035760425.1 Candidatus Eiseniibacteriota bacterium
CCGCGGGACGGACGCGCGCGAGCCAGAGCGTGCCGTGGCCGCAGGCGACGCCGATGCCGCGCGCGCGATCGACGCCGACGATCGCGCCGACGGCGCGCGCGGCGGCGGCGGTCGCGCTTCCCGCGGCGGCCGCCGCGTCGACCGTCACCGGCGCGGGTTCGGCCGAGGCCGCGAGCACGACGAGCCGTCCCGACTCCAACTCCACCCACGCGCCCGGCGCCGGCGTGTAGGCGCGCACCCGGCGTTCGAGATCGGCCGCATCCCCCGCGAACGCCAGCCGCGCGTCGGCGGTCTTCAGCTTCGGCGCGTAGGTGGCGCGGGCGTGATCCTGCTCGCGCTTCGTCACCACGCCGCGCGCCGCGAGATCGAGCGACTCGGACAGCAGCTCCGCGCCGAGCCCCGCCAGGCGATCGCCCAGCGTCCCGGCGTCCTCCGTCGGGCCGATCGGCGTCGCGCGTTCGAGGAAGACCGGCCCTTCGTCGAGGCCCGCCGTCATCCACATCGTGCTCACGCCGGTCTCGTCGTCCCCCGCGAGGATCGACGCCTGCACCGGCGCCGCGCCGCGCCACCGCGGCAAGAGCGAGAAGTGGACGTTCAGCGCGCCGAGCTTCGGCACCGCCAACAACTCCGGCGAGAGAATCTGCCCGTACGCGACGACCACCAGGAGATCGGGCGCGAGGGCGCGGACGCGCTCGACTTCCTCGGCGGCGCTGGCGCGATCGGGCGTGACGACGGGGAGGCCGAGCGACTCGGCGGCGGCGCGAACGGGCGAGGGCGCGAGCGCGAGGCCGCGTCCCTTCGGTTTGTCGCGGCGCGTGACGACGAGGAGCGGCGGACGGCCGTCGGCGGCGAGGCGTTCGAGCGGCGGCACGGCGTGGGCCGGCGTGCCGTAGTAGACGAGGCGCATGGCGCCCCTCAGCGGGACGGCGCGGCTCCCGAGGCGCCGTCTTCGGAGGAGCGTCCGGCGCGGTCGGACTCGACGTCGGGCCGCACGCGCTTCCACTTCGCCTCGAGGAGGCGGCGCGTGATGGGGCCGAGGCGGTCGAGGAAGACGATGCCGTCGAGATGGTCCTGCTCGTGCTGGAGCGCGCGCGCCACCATCCCCTCGGCCTCGATGCGGAAGGGCGTCCCGTTCTCGTCGAGCGCCTCCACCACGACGCGCGCGGCGCGCTTCACGTCCGCGCGAAGGCCGGGGATGGAGAGACAGCCCTCTTCCCCCACCATCTCGCCGGAGCGCTCGCGGATGACGGGGTTCACGAACGCCTGCTTCACGCGCACGCCCCCCTCTTCCTCCGGCTCCACGTCGATGACGAAGATCCGGACCGAGCGCCCGACCTGCGGCGCCGCGAGGCCCACGCCTTCCTCGACGTACATCGTGGCGAACATCGCCTCGATGAACTCGCGGATCTCGGGCGTGACCTCCGCGACAGCGTCGGCCTTCCGGCGAAGCACCGGATCGCCCAGGAAGCGAAGCGGGAGCGGCTCTCTACTCACCGCGCTCCTTCACCTGCACGATGCTCGCGCGCGAGAACTCCATCTTCACTTCCTCCGACACTTTCAGGACCACGACATCGTCCTTCGTGCCGACGACGGTGCCGAAGATGCCGCCGCTGGTGAGCACCCGGTCCCCTTTCTTGATGGAGGCGAGCATGGCCTCCGTCTCCTTCTGGCGCTTCTGCTGGGGGCGGATGATCATGAAGTAGAAAATCCCCACCGTGATGGCGAGGATCACCACCATGTGCAGCATCTGCTCCTGCGCCGTGGGCGCCGCCGGGGCGGCCGCCTGGGCGTAGACGGCATCGATCATTCGGAATCTCCTGGGTTATCGCGCGCGGGCGGCTCGTCGGCGCCGGCGCGCTCGCGGTAGCGTTCGGTCACCGCGCGGTGGAATTCGTCGTAGGCGCCGCGTTCGATCGCCGCGCGGGCGCCCGCCATGAGTGTCTGGTAAAACGTGACGTTGTGCAAGGTGAGCATACGGTGCGCCAGGATCTCCCCCGCGACGTGCAGGTGGCGCAGATAAGCCCTCGAGAACTCCGCGCACGCCTCGCATCCGCACTCGGTGTCGAGCGGACGCGGGTCGCGCGCATGGACGGCGTTACGGATGTTGATCGGGCCTTCGTGCGTGAACGCCATGCCGTTCCGCGCGTTTCGCGTCGGCAGGACGCAGTCGAAGAGATCGATGCCCGAGGCGACGCCATCCAACAGATCGCGCGGGGTGCCCATGCCCATGAGATAGCGCGGCCGGTCGGCCGGGAGCGCGCCGGTCGCCGCGCGGGCGAGCGCCCACGTCTCGTCCTTCGTCTCCCCCACCGAGAGCCCGCCGATGCAGAAGCCGTCGCACGCCATGCGCGAGGTCCGCTCGGCCATCTCGGCGCGGAGCGCGGGATCGCCGCCCCCCTGCGTGATGGCGAAGCGGAGCTGCGGGAGGCCGGTCGGCGTATCGAGCGTGGCCGCGTGCGCGAGGGAGCGCTCCGTCCAGCGGATCGTCCGCTCGCCCGCGTCGCGCACCGCCTCGGGCGTCGCCGGGAGCAGGATCGCGTGATCGAGCGTGACGGCGATGTCGACGCCGAGATCGGCCTGCACCTCCATGGCGCGCTCGGGCGTGAGCATCTCCGGCCGGCCGTCCAGATGGGAGCGGAAGGCCACGCCCTCCTCGGTGATCTTCATCCTCTCCTGCAAACTCAGGATCTGATAGCCGCCGCTGTCGGTGAGGATCGGCCCGTCCCACGCCATGAAGCGATGAAGGCCCCCGAAGGCGCGGATCAGCTCGGCGCCGGGGCGGAGCATGAGGTGATAGGTGTTGGAGAGGACGATCTGGGTCCCCGAGGCGCGGAGGTCGCACGGGGAGAGCCCCTTCACCGTGCCCTGGGTTCCGACCGGCATGAAGGCGGGCGTGCGCACCGCCCCATGCCCGGTCTGGAGGAGCCCGGCGCGCGGCGACACGGCGCCGCCGCGCTCCAGGGTGAAGACCGCCGGCGCCGCGGAGGGCGCCGGCTCAGCCGGCATGGCCGGCGGGACTCTCGATGCGGTACTCCTTCAACTTCGTCCGCAGCGTCTGGCGCGAGATGCCGAGCGCTTCGGCCGCGCGCGTCTTGTTGCCGTTGGCGTGCGCGAGCGCCATTTCGATCGCGACGCGCTCCGCCTGCGCGAGCGTCGTCACGCCCCCCTCGGTGTGGAGCCGCGCCTCGAGGACCTGCGTCCCCGAACCGCCGACGCCCACGATCTCCGACGGGAGATGCTCGGGCAGGATCCACTCCTCCGATTCGAGCAGGATGGTCCGCTCGATCACATTCTTCAGCTCGCGGACGTTCCCCTTCCAGGGGTAGGCCATCATGAGGCCCATCGCCTCGTCCGTGGCGCCCTTCACCGACTTGCCGAGTTCGCGATTGAACGACGCGATGAAGTGATCGACGAGCGCCGGCACGTCCTCGGGGCGCTCGCGAAGGGGCGGCACGTCGATGCGGATGACGTCGAGCCGGTAGAAGAGATCCTCGCGGAACTTCTGCTGTTCCACGAGCGACTTGAGATCGCGATTGGTGGCCGCCACGATGCGCGTGTCGACGTGCACGTCGGCCGTGCCGCCGAGCCGGCGGAACCGCTTCGCCTCGAGCGCGCGGAGGAGCTTGGCCTGGAGCGCGAGCGACATTTCCCCGATTTCGTCGAGGAAGAGCGTGCCGCCGTTCGCCATTTCCATGAGGCCCTTCTTCGTCCGCTTCGCGTCCGTGAAGGCGCCCTTCTCGTAGCCGAAGAGCTCGCTCTCGAGGAGATTCTCGGGCACGGCGCTGCAGTTCAGTTCCACGAACGGTCCGTCGCTCGTCGGGCCGAGGTCGTGCACCTCGCGGGCCAGCAGCTCCTTCCCGACGCCCGTCTCGCCCTGCAGGAGCACCGTGGACGTGCCGGTCGACGCCGCCTTCTTCAGTTTCTCGAAGAGGCGGATCATGCGCGTCGAGCCGCCGACGATGAGCGTGGAGCCGGCGCGGCGCCGCTCCACCGCGCGCAGGCGCGCGACCTCCTCGCTCAGGCGGATCTCCTTCAGCGCGTTTCCGATCACCAGCTTGATGTGGTCGAGCTCGAACGGCTTCCCGACGTAGTCGTAGCAGCCGGCGCGCGCGGCCTCGATGGCGTTCGCGTACTTCCCGAACGCGGTCATGATGATCACCTGCGTCTCCGGCCGCTTCGCCTTGATCCGCTTCAGCAACTGGATGCCGCTCTCGTCGGGGAGCTTCTGGTCGACGAGCGCGACGTGGAACTCCTCCCGCTCGATCAGGCTCAGCGCCTCGGCGACGTCGGCGGCGGTTTCGACGCGGTAGCCCTCCTCCGTCAGGCTCTCCTTGAGCGTGAAGCGGAGGGTTCGTTCGTCATCCACGACCAACAGGTTGTAGGTCTGCCTAACGAGGGTCGCGACGTCTGTCTCCATGTCTCTTCTCCACGGGTAGATCGACGATCACGGCGGTTCCCTGGCCCACGACGCTTTCGATCGTGATGGTGCCGCCGTGCTCCCGAATGATGCTCTGGCAGATGCTGAGCCCCAGGCCGGTCCCCTGGGCGCGCGTCGTGTAGAAGGGATCGAAGACGCGCGCGAGGTCAGCGGCCGGTATGCCCGGCCCATTGTCTTGCACTCGGATCTCCACGACGTCGAGGAGCGGCAGGTCGGCCGCCGGCTCCAATTGGTCGGTGGCGCGCCGTCCGATGCGGCCGCGCGCCGCGGCGCGCTTGCGGGCGGGACGGATCGTGACGCGGATCTCGCCCCCCTTCGCGAGCGCCTGAAGCGCGTTCATCAACACGTTGAGGAGGACTTGAAGGACCTGGTCGAGGTCGACGAAGACGGGCGGCACTTCGACGGAACGCTCCACGTGGAGGAGCACGTCCTGCCGCACGGCCAATTCGTGCACCAGCGTGAGCGCCTTGTCGAGCGCGGGGACGACGTTCTGCCGCTCCAGGCGGGGCGCCGCGGGGCGCGCGAACTGGAGGAGCCCTTCCACGATCCGCTCGAGGCGCGCCGACTCCTCGAGGATGAGGTCGACGAACTGCCCGCGCGGATCCCCGCTCTCGAGACGGCGGCGGAGGATCTGGGCCGAGGTGGCGATGCCGGTGAGGGGATTTCGAATCTCGTGCGCCACGCCCGCGGAGAGTTCGCCGAGCGAGGCGAGCCGATCGCGGCGGCGCCACTGCTCTTCGCGCGTCTTCTGCTCGCGGAGATCCTGGAAGACCGCCACGCTCCCGTGGAGCGCGCCGTCGAGCCCCTCGAGCGGCAGGAGGCGAAGCGCGATCGGAAGGACGTCCCCCGTCTTCGTCACGACCTCCACCTCTTGCGGCTCGGTGGCGGCGGCGGTGGCGCCTGGCTGGAGATGACCATCGCCCCGCGGGGCGCGGAAGACGCGGACCGCGTCCTCGCCCTCGAGGGCGGCCGGCTCGAAGCCCAGGAGCTTCGCGGCGGCGGGATTGACGGCGACGATCTTCCCCTGCCGATTCGTGGCCAGAACGCCCATCTGAGCGTGTCTGAGGAAGCTCCAGGCCACTTCCAGCGTGGTGGAAGGGGGAGGGCCGCTCTCGGCGGTCGGAACGGTAATAGCGGGGCGTGCTCTCAACAGGCGGCGTCCCAGCCGGGCGGTGGCGTCATCCTTGAGCCCCCAGGTGCCAGTCGGCAAACAGACATTTCGCCCGCCCGATCGGGGCGCGGCGGTAGGTGGCTACATATTTACCAGCCGGGGGAAACGGGGGTCAAGCGGTTTCGGGGCGGGAACTTCCGGTCGGCCGCCGGCGGCGGGCCAGGTCGGTGAGAAGGAGGGTGGCGACGGTCCGGCGGACCTCGGGGCGATTGTAGAAGCCCTCCGAGATGCGGCGTCGGGCCAATTCCACGCGACCGCTCACGTCGTTCTCGGTCACGTCGGGCTGATTCTTAGTGGAGACGGTCGGCACGCTGATAGTCCCTCCGAAGCGCGTCGAGCGCTTCGACCCAGTGGTCCCGGAGCATCGAGAGCGCTTGGAACGCGTCCTCGAATTCGCCCTCCGCCACATCCGTGAGGCAGGTATCGAAGTGCTCCAGCACCCGATTCCCCGCGGCCCGTCCCTGGGAGTCAAGGGCACGCATCAGTCCGTAGATCGACTCTTCCGTCACATGGCGGTCCCCGAGCAGGCAGCCCCGGAGCGCGCATTCGAAGAGGGCGGTCACCTGATCGCCCCGCTCGAGCCATCGTCCCATGACGTCGCGCAGCTCGCGACGGCGAGGACGGGGACGCGGGCGGCGGCGCGCGGCCGTCCGCTTACTTTTGGCCGTTGCTTTCGCCGTCACGCGCCGGAGGGGCGCCGCCGGTGG
>DASTSZ010000388.1:0-13326 GCA_035760425.1 Candidatus Eiseniibacteriota bacterium
AGGGCCTCGATCTCTCTCGCTCGCGCGTGCTCGTCACCGGGGGCGCCGGTTTCATCGGTTCGAATTTCGTGCACCATCTGCGGAAGGCGGCGCCGGAGGCGGGCATCACGGTGCTCGATAAACTGACGTACGCCGGAAATCCCGCGAACCTCGAGCCGGTGCGGAATCACCCCGGCTTCCGCTTCGTGAAGGGCGACATCTGCGACGACGCGGCCGTGAAGGATGCGATGGCCGGCTGCGACGTGGTCGTGAATTTCGCCGCCGAGACCCACGTCGATCGTTCCATCGAGAGCCCCAAGGACTTCATCCTGACCGACACCGTCGGGGTCTACGTGCTCTTGGAAGAGGCGCGGCGGATCGGCGTGAAACGCTTCGTGCAGGTCTCGACCGACGAGGTCTACGGCGAGATCCTCGCCGGCGAGGCGACGGAGGAGTCGCCGCTCCTCGCGCGAAATCCCTACTCCGCGTCCAAGATCGGCGGCGACCGCCTGGCCTACGCTTACTTCGCCACCTACGGCACGCCGACGATCGTCACGCGCTGCAGCAACAACTACGGGCCGTATCAATTTCCCGAGAAACTGATTCCACTCTTCGTGACGAACGCGATCGAAGGGAAGTCGCTTCCGGTCTACGGCACGGGCACGAACGTCCGCGACTGGATCCACGTGGAGGATCACTGCCGCGCGATCACCGCGATCCTGCGCGCCGACGACGTCGAGGGCGGCACGTTCAACATCGCGGGCGGGAACGAGCGGTCGGTGCTCCAGATCGCCGCCACCATCCTGGAACAACTGAAGAAGCCGGCCTCGCTCCTGAACCACGTGAAAGACCGCCCCGGCCATGACCGCCGCTACGCCATCGACGCCTCGCGGCTCGAGAAGGCGACCGGCTTCAAGCCCGCCACGCCGTTCGAGAAGGGGATCGCCGAGACGATCGACTGGTACGTGACCCGCCGCGACTGGTGGGAGCCGATCCGCTCGGGCGAGTTCCGCCACTACTACGAACGGACCTACGGGTCCCGCTAACAAGCGCCCCACGTGCGCCGGCTCGTCCGATCCACCGCGATCCTCGGGCTCGGCTCCGTCGCGGCCGTCGTCGCCGCGATCTTTCGAGCGAAGATCCTCGCCGCGTGGCTCGGCCCCGAGGGGACCGGCCTCCTCGCGCAACTCTCCTCGCTGACCGCGGTCCTCGTCCCCCTCGCCACGCTCGGCGTCGGGAGCGGGCTCGTGACGCTCATCGCCGAGGCGCGCGCGCGAAACGACGTGGAGCGGATTCGTCGCGTGGAGGCGGCGGGACGGACCATCGCCTGGGGGCTCGGCGGCGGTCTCGCGCTCGGCGCCGTCATCGCCTCGCCCTGGCTCGCGACCGCGATCTATCAGGATCCCTCCTTCGCCTGGGCCGTGGCGCTCGGGGCGATTTCGGTGCCCTTCTCCGCCGTCGCGTCGGTGCGCATCTCCATGCTCCAGGGTCACGAGGCGATCCGCGCGAACGCGATCCTCAGCACCACGATCGCCGTCGTCGGAATCGCCACGATCGTCCCGCTGGCCTACTTCTTCGGCGTGCGCGGCGCCGTGGCGCAGTTGGTGGTCATCACCGCCGTCTGGGCCTGGTGGGCGGGTCGGCTCCTCGCGCCCCACACGGCGCCCGGCCCTCGGCCCTGGGGCGTCGATCGAGGGCTCTGGCGGCCGCTCCTTCGCTTCGGCATCGCGTCGCTCTTGGTGGGGCTTTCCTCCACGCTCACGCTACTCGTCCTTCGGTCGATCCTGGTCGGCCGCCTCGGCCTCGCGCAGAACGGGATCTACCAGGTCTGCGTCGGCGTCTCGGGCATGGTGATGCCGCTCATCCTGAACGCGATCACCGCCACCGTCTGGCCCGAGATCGCGGCGAAGGCGCGCGACGAGGACGCCGCCGAGCCGATGCGAAGCGCCGTGCGGCTCGGGTTCCTGCTCACGACCGCGCTCCTCTCGGGGCTCCTCATCGGCGCGCCGGTCTGGGTGCCGCTCTTCTATTCGGGAAAATTCGTTCCGGCGCTCGATCTCCTGCCGATCCAATTCCTCGGCGACTATTTCCGCTGCGCCGCGTGGATGTTCGGCATCTGGCTCGTGCCTCGGAACCGTCTCCGCCCCTGGGTCCTCTTCGATCTCGTCTACGGCGCCTCGCTCCTCGTGGCGTTCCTGATCCTCGTGCCGCGTCTGGGGCTGAAGAGCGTGGTGGTGGCCTACGTGATCGCGCACATCACGCACGCGGTGCTCCACTACTGGCTCGCGCGCCGTCGCGTGAACTTCCGCCTCGGACCGGCCAATCGCCGGCTCCTCCTCGGATCGTTCGCGCTCCTGGCGGGGCTCGTCGCCTGGACGCCGAAGACGCTGCCGCAGATGGGGCTCGGCGTGGCGGCGTGGATCGTTTGGGTGCTGCTCGTGGTTCGCCCGCACGAGTGGGAGGGGTTGTTGCGGCGCGTGCGCCGGCTCCTGCCCGGGGGATCGCCCGCCTAGGGTCATCCGGACGGCCCTTTATTCGCCCGCCCGGCCGTGGCATCATGGAACGCTTGAAACCGATGCGAAATCGTTCGTTCCAGCCGAGGTTATCCCTCGCCGCCGCCCTCTTCGTGGGGCTTTTCGCGCTACTCGGATCGGCCGGAATTCCGGCGGCCCGGGGCGCGACGCCGCCTCGCATGCCCGATACGAGCCCTGGGACATCCGCGACTTCTTCCGCGGCCGCTGGCGGCGCGGACAGTCCGGCGTTCGCGGGCCGCGTCGACCCCGACCTCTACCTTGTCGGACCGGGCGATGAGTTCGCGTTCCGATCCTCCGACCTGATCGATCCTCGGATCCTTCGCGTAGGACCGACGGGAAACTTGCTGTTGCCCGACGCCGGCGCCATCGCGGTCGCGGGGCTCACGCTTCGGCAGGTCGAAGCGAACGCTCGCGAAGCGCTCCGTCCCTTCGTCCGCGGCAAGGGCTTCGTGCTCACACTCCACCGACCGCGCCGATTCCGCGCGATGGTCGTCGGCGACGTCGACCGGCCCGGTTCGGTGCTCCTGCAAGCGCCGGTTCGCGCATCGGAGGCGATCGCAGCGGCTGGCGGCATTACGTGGCAGGGGGCGCGGCGCGGCATCATCGTCCGCCGCGGCGCCGACTCGCTGCTGGTCGATCTCATGCGGTTCGAGCGAAACGGGGACGAGGCCGCGAATCCGTTCGTCTTCGAGACCGACGTGATCGTGGTCCCGACCGCCGATCGCCGCGTCGACGTGCTGGGTGCGGTGGCGCATCCGGGCGGCTACGATTGGGCGCCGGGGGATCGCGTCTCGCTGCTTTTGGCCGCGGCGGGCGGCACGCTCGCGAAGGCGGCGCTCGACCGGATCACCGTCGGCCGCGAGACCGCTCCCGGCCGGCGCGAGGAGTTCGTGCTCGACGCCTCGGACGATCGCGCCATCGAACCGGGCGACCATCTCTTCGTGCCCGAGCGCGCACACTGGGGCGCGGGGTCGAGCGTGACGATCGAAGGCGAGGTCGTATGGCCCGGGCCCTACTCCATCACCGACGGCGCGGACCGACTCGGCGCGCTCCTGTCGCGCGCCGGCGGGTACACCGAGTGGGCCGACAGCGCCGCCATCCGCATCGAGCGCACCTCCGACGCCGCGACGCGCGACTCGGCCTTCGTGAGGCTCGCGCGAGACCAGGGAAGCCTCGTGACCGAGAGCGAGCGGGACTACCTCGTCTCGCTCACGCGCGAACGCCGCGCCATCAGCGTCTCCGCGCCGGCCTGGGCGAAGGCGGGCCTGTCGGTGCGCGACCTTCCGCTCCTCGACGGGGACAGGATCATCGTGCCGCGCCGCTCGCTCACCGTCATGGTGCAGGGGGAGGTGAGGGCGCCCGGCCATGTGCCCTTCGAACTCGGACGGAGCGTCGGCGATTACGTCGCCGCGGCGGGGGGCTACACGAAGAACGCGAACAAGGGGCGGGTACGCGTGACGCTGGCCTCGACGGGACGACCCGTCGGCGCGAGCGACGTCGACGCGCTCCACGCGGGCGACATCGTCTGGGTGCCGGCGAAGGCGCCGCGGAGTTCGTGGGCTACGCTGCGCGATGTGCTGACCACGCTGGCGCAGGTCGCGACGATCTACCTCGTCATCGATCAGGCGACGAAGTAGCCGAGCGCACCGTCGACGCGCCCGCGTCGCGGAGCCGCATCCGCCCCCGCGCGAGCGCCGCGAGCAGGATCGGCGGAACCACTAGCACCGCGGGGAGCTTCCGCGGGTCGAACCGCCACTTCGACCAGAGCAAGAGAACCATCAGCGCCGCCAGCGCCGCGAACCACGACGCCACACCCATCTCGCCGATCGCCGCGGCCGCTCCCACCGACAGCAGCGCCAGCACGTAGCCGGCCGAGGCGCGAACAAACGGACGCCGGATCCGAAACGGCCCGGCCCGCACGACCTCGATCTCCTCTCGAAACGCCTCCGGATGCCGCGATGCGAGGAGCGGGTCCATCTCGTATCGCCGCGCCCAACGGAGCGGGTCGAGCCACCCCTGGTGCTCGGGCGGGTGCGTGACGCGCGCGTCCGGTTCGTACGCCGCGCGGACCCCCGCCTCGCGGAGCGTGAAGCCGAAATCGGAGTCCTCGCGAAAGTAGATGCCACCCCGCGCGTCGAAGAAACGCTCGCAGTAGCCGCCCACCTGCTCGAAGCGCGCGCGTCGCACGAAGAGATTGGTGGGGAGCCAGGTCGGCCGGTCGCCGTGACGGCGCCGCGCGGGGCGCCCGTCGGGGAGGAGCGTGGCGCCCTCGAGGGCGTCGAGGGCCGGCTCGCGCTCGAGACGCTCCGCCGCCGCGGCGAGCCAACCCGGCGCGGGAATGCAGTCGTCCTCCGTGAAGGCGAGGTAGTCGCCCCGCGCGCGCCGCGCGCCGAGATTGCGCGCCGCGCCCGGGCCCGCGCGTTCGGGCGCCACCACGATCGCCGCGCCCGCCTCCTTCAAACGCGCCGCGATTTCCTCCGAGGGAGCGACCCCGTCGAACGCGACGATCCACTCCCAGCGCTCGCGGGGGAAGACCTGGATCGTGAGGGTGGCGATCAGCGTTTCGAGGAGATCGTCTCGCCCGCGCGTGGGAACGACGACGGAGAATCGGAACGGAGTCGTGGGGTCGGGGCCGGAACCCGCGCGCGTCGCGACGGCCACGCGGCGGCGAAACTCAGCGCGAGGCGGGGGCGACCCGCTCGGCGGCGCGAACGTCGGTTCGGAAGAACTCGACCGTGCGCGCGAGACCCTCATCGAGCGAGGTCGTGCTCTTCCAGCCGAGCTGCTTCTCGGCCTTGGACGTCTCGAGGCATCGGCGGGGCTGGCCGTCGGGCTTCGTCGGATCCCAGACGAGTTTCCCCGTGAATCCAGCGTGTTGGGCGATCCGCTCGGCGAGTTCCTTGATCGAGATCTCGAACCCGGCGCCGAGGTTCACGGGCTCGCTTCCCTCCAGCCGCTCCAGCGCCGCCACGATTCCGCGCGCGGCGTCCTCCACGTAGAGGAATTCGCGCGTGGCGCTACCGGTGCCCCAGACTTCGATCTCCTTCGCGCCGCTCTCCACCGCTTCCACGCACTTTCGGACGAGAGCGGGAATCACGTGCGACGATTCCGGATCGAAGTTGTCGTGCGGTCCGTAGAGGTTCACGCAGAGGACGTTCACCCCATCGAAGCCGAACTCCTGCCGGTACGCCTGCGACTGCACGAGGAGCATCTTCTTCGCGAGGCCGTACGGGGCGTTCGTCTCCTCGGGGTAGCCGTTCCAGAGTTCTTCCTCGCGGAAGGGGACCGGCGTGAATTTCGGATAGGAGCAGATCGTGCCGACGGAGAGGAAGCGCTTCACCCCCTGGCGGCGCGCATGCTCCATCAGGAGCGCGCCCATCTGGAGGTTTCGGTAGTAGTAGGTGCCGGGGTAGCGTCGGTTCGCGCCGATCCCGCCGACGGTCGCGGCGAGGTGGATCACCATCTCCGGGCGAAGGTCGGCGAGCATCGCCTCCACGCCGTCTTCGCGCGTGAGGTCGTACTCGGTCGAACGGAAGGTGACGGCGCCGTGCGCGCCCCGGGCTTCGAGCGCGGCCATCACGTGGCGCCCCAGGAATCCGGAGCCGCCGGTGACGACGATGCGGGTGTCGGGTGCGATCGATCGGGCCTTCATCGCCGTCGAGTCTCGGCCACCGGGCGCACCGGTGTCAAGGCGCACGCGGCCGCCGCGCTCGGCGGCGGAGCGAGCGTTGACGGGCGTCCCGCCGCGCGGTACACCCGGGGCATGCGCGTCGCGTTCGTCATCGCCCTCCTGGCCGCCGCGATCCGCCTCGCGCCGATCGCGGATGGCGCGCGCCCGCTCTTCTCCGACGAGCAGGACTACGACCGCCTGGCGCGAACGCTCGCCTCGACCGCGCGCTACGAGGACGACGGACGCCCGACGGCCTACCGTCCGGTCGGATATCCCGCCTGGGTCGGCGCCATCTATCGGGTCGCGGGTCCTCGCCCGGAGGCCGTGCGCGTGTCGCAAGCCGTCCTGGACGGCGCGACCGCGTTCCTACTCTTCGTGCTCCTTCGAAGGCGCGGAGGGACGGCGGCTCGCGGCGCCGCGCTCCTCTGGGCGCTCTATCCGCCGGCCATTCTCTACACGCGATTCCTCCGCCCGGAGACGCTCACGGCCTTCCTTCTCGTCGCGGTCGCCGTGGCGCTGTCGCGCGAATCGGCGATGTCGCGACGGGCGCGCGTCGCCGTGGGCGTGTTGATCGGCGTCACGGTGCTCGTGAAATCGGAGTTCGCGCTGGTTCTGCCGGCGATTCCGTTCCTGCTCGAGCGGGGCGGAGACGCCGGCGCGGCCGCGGCGCGCGGCGACGGGCGAGCGGCTCGAACCGCCGCCCTCCTGGCCGGCGCGCTCCTCGTGATCGCGCCGTGGGTCGCGCGGAACGCCGCGGCGGTCGGCTCGCCGACGTTGGCCACCAGTTTCGGCGCCGTGCTCCTCATCGGCAACCACCCCGCCGCGACGGGAGGGTACGCGCCCGCCGTACCCGACTCCATGCGCCCCCGAGCGACGGGGGAACTCGAGTCGTCGCGCGAGTCGATGCGCGCCGCGACGAGCTATATCGCCGCGAATCCCGGCCGATTCCTCGTGAGCGTCGCGCGAAAGTGGGCGCTCACGCTCATGAGCGAAGCGGAATTGGTGGTGACCGCGCTTCACCCACGCCCGGGGGACGAGGCCACCTCCTTCCGAGCGAAGGCGCGCGAGGTTCCGGTCTGGAAGCACGCCCTCGTGAGCGTCCCCTACGCGCTGCTGCTCGTTCTCGGCCTCGTCGGGTACCTGGCTCCGCCCGGAGGCGCGGCCCCGCGATTCTTCCTCGCCGTCGTCGCGGCGTGGCTCCTCGCCCATGGACTCACTTTCGGCGGGAGCCGGTATCACTTTCCCATGATGCCGTTCCTGGTCGCCTCGAGCGCGGCGTTCCTCGGCAATCCCGGGCCTCGGCTCGAAGCGATGAAGTCCGCGTCGTGGGTGCTGGCCGGCTTCATCACCGCCGTCGCCGTGGCGGTTTGGACCGTCGAGATCGTCGTCCTCTGGTTCCGCTAGGGTTCCGCTGAGGGGGCGCGGACCGGACTCTTGACCCGCCGTGCCCGCTCCCGCACGATCGCCCTCCATGTCCGAAGCGACCCACACCGACGCGCCGAGAGACTCCCGCCTCGCCGCCGTCGCCGCGCTCTCGTTCGTCCTCTTCGCCGCCACGCTCCCGTGGTCGGTCGCGCCGATTTCGCTCGGCGTCGCGCTCTGCGGCGCCCTGACGCTCGCCTGCTGGTGGCGCCCGGGCGGCGAGCGCTGGTACAGGACCCCGATCGATCTCCCCGCGCTCGGATGGATCGCGGCGCTCGTTCTCGCGAGTCTCTTCGCGCTCGATCCGTCCGGCTCGTGGCCGAACGTGAAGAAGGGATTCCTCCTGGCGGTCGTCTCGCTCGCCGCCTATCACGCGCGGGAGGAGAAGACGGCGAAGCGGGCGATGATCGCGCTCTTCGTCTCGGCCGCCGCGGCCACCGTCTACGCCCTGGTCCGCTACGCGCACGACGGGGGTGCGTTTCCGGCGCGCGTG
Organism: Candidatus Eiseniibacteriota bacterium; assembly: GCA_035760425.1. Lineage (GTDB taxonomy): Bacteria > Eisenbacteria > RBG-16-71-46 > SZUA-252 > SZUA-252 > SZUA-252. Next base: position 8,099 of record DASTSZ010000388.1, read on the forward strand.
CGCGGGCTCGTGGGACATCCGCTCACGTACGGCGGGCAGGCGATGCTCCTGCTCTCGCTCTGCGGCGCGATCGCGCTTCGCGTGCGGGATCGCCGGTGGCGGGCCGGCGCGGTCGCGCTCGGGCTTCTCGTGACGCCGGCGCTCCTCGGCTCCTTCACGCGGAGCGCGTGGATCGGGACGATGGTCGCCTTCACGGTGATCGTCGCGAGGACGAAAGCGCGTTGGCTCCCGATTCTCGTCGGCGCCGCGCTCGTCGGGCTCTTCCTCTTGCCGTCGGGCTATCGCGTTCGCGCGCTCAGCTCGCTCGATCTGCGGAGTTCGTGGAACGTGGAGCGGCTCCTTCTCTGGGACGCGGGCCTCGCCATGTTCCGGGACCATCCGGTCACCGGCGTCGGGCTCCAAGATCTGCATCCGCTGATCGAGCGCTACCGGAAGCCGGGCGCCAACGAACGACACGGGCACCTCCACAACGTGGTGATCCAAGTGGGCGCGACGATGGGGATCGTGGGCGTCCTCGCGCTCGTCGGGCTCTGGATCGGGCTCGCGCGCTCCGCGTTGGCCGCGCCTGCGCCCGCGACGGACTTCGGCGCGGCGGTTCGGAACGCGGCCCTCGGCGCCCTCGCCGGATTCGTGGTCGCGGGCCTCTTCGAGTGGAATCTCGGGGATGAGGAACTGGTGGAGTTCCTCGCCGTCTTGATCGGGCTCGCCTTCGCGGCCCGAGGCTGGCGCGAGAAGTGAGCCGAGCGCCGGCGCTCGTTCTGACCCCGCGAGTGCCGTGGCCGCCCGACGACGGCGGCCGCGTGGTCGCGTGGCAGAGCCTCCTCGCCGCCGCGGCGTCCCACGACGTCACCTTGATCACGTTCGCGCCGCCGGCGGGCCCGTCGGACGAGACACCCCCGGAGTTGGTCGCGCGAGGCGTTCGCGTGATCCGAGTGCCGTTCGTGCCGCCGCCGGCGCCGGTCGCGGCGTGGCGCGGACTCTTCGGCCGCTGGCCCTATTCCCTCGCGCGCTATCGGAGTCACGCGTTCGACCGCGCGATCCGCGAGGCGATCGCGCGCCGCCGGCCATCGGTCGCCTACGTCCACAATCTCCACCTTGCCACCTACGTCGACGCGCTCGACGGCGTGCCGATGGTCCTGCGCGAATACAACGTCGAGTTCCTCTGGATGGCCCGCTACGCGCGGGCCGCGGGCGCGTCCCCGCGCGGGGTCTACGCGGCGCTCCAGGCGTGGCGTCTCCGCCGCGCGGAGGCGGAACTCTGCCGCCGCGCCGCGCTCGTCCTCGCGATCCAAGAGGAGGAGGCGCGCGTCCTTCGAATCCTCGCCCCCGGGGCGAGGGTCGAGACGCTGCCGGTCGGGGTCGATCTCGCGTCGCTTCCCGCGCGAGCGCCGGCCGAGCCGCCTATCGTGCTCCTCGCCGCGTCGTTTCAGTGGCCACCGAACGTCGACGGAGCGCTCCGCTTCATTCGCGAGGGGTTGCCGCGTCTTCGCGCCGAGGCCCCGAACGCGATTCTTCGATTGGCGGGGAAGGCGCCGCCGACGGCGCTTCGCGAGGCGTGCGCCGCCGCCGGCGTGGAACTCGCGGCCGACGTGCCCTCCATGGCGGCCGAGCACGCGCGCGCGACGCTTCTTCTCGTGCCGCTCTGGATGGGCGCGGGGGCGCGCGTGAAGATCATTGAGGCCCTCGCCGCGGGCTTGCCGGTCGTGTCCACGACCGTGGCCGCGGAGGGACTGGGCCTCGAGTCGGGGACGCACTACACCGGCGCGGAGACGCCGGGGGGGCTCGCCGATGCCGCCGCCGTTCTGCTTCGCGACGCCCCGCGGCGCGACGCGCTCGCCGCCGAAGGTCGCGCCGCGGCGGAGGCGCGATGGTCGCTCGACGCGGTCGCGGCGCGCCAGGCGGCCCTCCTCGCCTCGGTGGAGGCGCCCAATCGCGGGGTGGCGCCGTCCGGGGCGCACGGGTAGACTCGTTCGACCCATGAACCGAGAACCGACGCCCAGCGACTACATCTCCAGCGCGAAGCCCTACTTCGGCCGCGCGACGATCGCCGTCGTCGTCGGCACCATCCTCGCCGCCGTGCTCGCGTTCGTCTGGCCGCCCGTCTACCGCGGGGAAACGGTCCTCCTCCCGCCGACCGAAGAGGAGACCGGCTTCAACGTCTCCTCCGTCATCCGCGGGCTCAACGTGCCCGGCATTCGCATCCCGAGCCGCACCGGTCCCGAGGACGTGACCATGGCGATCTTGCAGAGCCGCCGCATCGCCGCGACGCTCGTGAAGCGCTTCGATTTGATGAAGGTCTACAAGGCGAAGCGCGAGGAAGCGGCCATTCGGCAGCTCCAAGATTGCTCGTCGTTCAAACTGGGGGAGAGCGGCACCGTGGTCGTTCGCGTCGAGGACGGTGATCCGAAGCGCGCCGCCGATCTCGCGAACGCCTACGCCGAGGAACTCGACCGTTTCAACCGCGAGATCCGCATGACGAAGGGACGGCGGACGCGACTCTTCGTGGAACAGCGCCTGGAGGAGACTCGGGTCGAGATGGAGAAGGGCGAAGAGGCGCTGCGTCGTTACGGCGAGAAGCACCACACCGTGGCGCTCTCGTCCGATCAGCTCTCTTCGGTCGAGAGCGGCGCGCGGCTCTTCGCGACCCAAGCGACGCTCGAAGTCGAACTCGGCGTGGCGCGCCAGTACGCCTCCGACGAGAGCGCCGAGGTGCGTCGGTTGCGGCAGCAATTGAACGAGGTCAACCGGCTCATCGGCGCGCTCCCCGATCTCGGCCTCGAACTCGCGCGCCTGGTCCGCACCGTGAAGATCCAGGAGCAGGTCTTCGCGCTCCTCTCCGCGCAGTACGAGGAAGCGCGCATCGTCGAGGCCAGGGACGTGTCGACGGTGGAAGTCCTCGATCGCGCCGAACCGCCCGATCGGAAGATCTGGCCGCGGCGGAGCCTTCTGATCCTACTGGGGTTCGCGATCTCGTCGTTCGCGGCGACCGGGTGGATCGCATGGAATGTGAGGGGGGCAGGCGGGGGCGTGCGGAGTTCCGCGAATTGACCGCGGCTTGATGCGCCGCGCGAGTTCCGGCGGCTCGAGCCGCTGATGGTCATGCGCCCCTGTGGGATCTGCGGGAACGCGGAATCGAATCGCGTCGTCCGAGCCAAGGAAATGATGTTCGGGCTCCAGGACCCGTTCGACTACCTGGAATGCAGCCGGTGCGGATGCATTCAATTGCTGGAAGTTCCCTCCGACTGGTCCCGTTACTACCCGCCGAATTACTACTCGTTTCAACCGAGTCGCGAAGGCTCATTGAAGCGAATGCTGAAGCGACTCCGTTCCCGGCAGGCGCTTGGCGACCGCTCCGTACTCGGCGCCATCCTGCTTCGGAAGTGGGGCGTGCCACCCTTCGTCAGGTGGATCGAGCCGGCCGGATTGCGCTGGGACGATGCCATCCTCGACGTCGGAAGCGGGTCGGGGCAGATTCTCGGGGATATGAGTGCCGCGGGCTTCTCGAATTTGACCGGCGTCGACCCCTTCATCCCCGCCGATGCCACGATGGCCAATGGTGTCCGGCTCTTGAAGCGACGATTGGGCGAAGTGAGCGGCTCATTCGACTTCGTGATGATGAATCAATCCTTCGAACACATGGACGATCCCAAGTCGAGGCTGCTCGAGGCCGCGCGTCTCCTCCCCGCCGGGAGGATGCTCCTATTGCGGATTCCCGTGGCCGGCAAGTTCGCGTGGAGGGAGTACGAGGCCGATTGGGTGCAACTCGATCCGCCTCGACACCTGTTCATTCACTCCGAGGAGAGCATTCGCATCTTGGCCGCGAGCGCCGGCTTCACCGTTCGGGAGATTCGATACGACTCCGACAGTTTCCAATTCTGGGGCAGCGAGCAGTATCGGCGCGGGATCCCGCTCCACGACGCACGTTCCTATGCCGTCGACCCGGCACGGTCTTCGTTCTCGCCGCGGCAGATCGACGACTATCAGGGTCGCGCCGACGCGCTGAACGCGAGCGGCGATGGGGATCAGGCGAGCTTCTACCTCGTCCGCGTGTGACTTGACGCGACGCTCCCGACGGGGAGTCCGCGCAGGACCCACATCGTAGCGGCGCGGAACATCGACAGGCCCAGTCGGTCGGATTCGCTGAACGGACGACCGGTGGCGCGCGTCGCGAGGGCCCGCGTTTCCCGCCACGCGAAACGGAGCAGCACTGCGACGGCGATCAACGCGCGAGCCGTGGCGAGAACGAACGGGCCGCGATGCTTGGCCAAGAATCGAAGGCGCCCCTTTAGGTTCTCGACGAACATTGCGCCCGCGACCGGCTTGCTGCTCGCGCCGCCCAAGTGCACCACGGCCGGTTCGGGAAGAAAGAGGGCGCTCCACCCGGCGCCCCGCATGCGGCGGCACCACTCCATTTCCTCGCCGTACATGAAGAATGCGGGGTCGAACCCTCCGACCGTTCGCACGACCTCGCCTCGTACGACCAGGAACGCGCCCTGGATCCAATCGACTTCCGCGGCCCGATCGTGGGCGAACCACGGCATGTGGAGTGAACTGAGGGACCGAAGGCCCGGGAGAAGTCGATGGATGCCGAACGTCTCGCCGAAGAGATTGCGGAGTCCGAGGAACGCGTGACAGGACGGCTGGAGCGATCCGTCCGGATTCACGAGCCGCGTCGCGGCCACTCCGACCCGGGGGTGGCTTCGCATCGCGGCCACGCAGGCCGCCAGCGCGCCGGGCGGGAGCACGGTATCGGGGTTCACGAGGGCGTAGAAGTCCGCCGGTATCGACTCGAGGATCTGGTTGTTGCCTCCCGCGAAGCCGGCATTCACGCGGTTGGCGGTGAGACGCACGGCGGGGAAATCGCGGCGTATCAATGTGACGCTGTCGTCGTGGGACGCGTTATCGACCACGTGAACCTCGGTCGACACGGCGGACTGCGCTTGGAGGGACGCCAGACAGGCGGGGAGTTCATGCGCCGAGTTGTAGCTCACGACGACCGCGACCACCCTCGGGGTTGTCGTCGATTCCGTACTCGGTCGGCTCCGCTCCACGGGGGCGGGACTCATCACGCGGCAGCCTACCACAGCCGCTCCGCGGGCACCGCGCCGATTCCACCTTATGCCGCGCGGCTCGCGAACGTACAATTTCGGCCATGACGCAATCGGGGGTAGCAGCGCCCGCATGGAGTGAGGCGAGGCAGGCGAAGGGCAAGGGCCTCGTTGCCGCCG
>DASTSZ010000389.1:0-2610 GCA_035760425.1 Candidatus Eiseniibacteriota bacterium
CGCCCGCGCGGGCGTGCCAGCCGCGGGCCGCGGGTCGACCCTCGGCGAGCAGCACGGCCCCGACGCGAGGGTTCGGATGGGTTCCGCCGGCGCCGCGCCGCGCGAGGCGAACGGCCTCCCGCATCGCGGCCCGTTCGGCCGGCGTCGCGCCGCCTGTGGAATTCTGGATCGGGGAGGCGCCGCGCGCCGCCCCGGACTCGAGCCGCATAGAAAAACCCCGCAGGCAGACACCCGCGGGGCACACGCGGACCAAGCCGCGAACGCCGACGAACGTTGCATCCTTCTTCCATCCCGACTGTAACGGTCGGCTCCGGAGTTACACCGGATCTGCCGGGGACCGAGGTCCCGGGCTCGCGGGCTTTACCGCCGGTGGGGACTTACGCCCCGCCCCGAAGGATGTCTGCAGTTGTGACTTATAAGAATAGGGCCGCCGCCGGCCTAGCGCAAGAGGGTCAACTTCCGGCTCTGGGAGGTCCCCGCGGCCTCCAAACGGCAGAAATACATGCCCGTCGCCACCTCCCGCCCGTGGTCGTCGCGTCCGTCCCACGCGACCTCGTGGTGCCCCGCGGGCCGCGGCCCGTCGACGAGGACCCGGATCCGCGCGCCGGTGACGTCGAAGAGCGCGAGCCTCACACGCGCCCCCCGTGCCAGCTCGAATCGGATCTTCGTCTGCGGGTTGAAGGGATTCGGCGCGGCGCCGAGGAGCCGCGCGGCGGCGCCCGACGCCGGCGGCGCCGGAAGGACCGCCGTCGGGATCGAGCAGTAGGGCTCCTCGAACTCCTGATGCACCGTCCGCCAGAGGAAGAGATTGCGCTGCGCGGCGCTGGTCATGGTCGCGAAGGAGAAGCCGGCCACGACGGCTCGCACGCTGTCTCCGCCGGGCGCGCCGAGCGCGGAACGACGTTCCGTGGCGGCGGCGAGCTGGTTCGGATAGAGGAGCCAGTTCCGGCCGACGCCCCCGGCGCAGGTCGAGAGGGTCAGCGCGTCGAACTGATTCAGGCCGGGACAGTCCCCGTTCAGCGGGAAGGGATCGGGCGCGAGCGTCGTGCCCGGCGCGCCGACCGCCACCGGCCGGAGCGTGTCCTGCGGCGCGCCCTCCCACCCATCGCGCAGGTAGGTGGCGCCCGCGGTGCAGGCGAGGAAATTCGGAATGCCGCGGCCGTTCACCACCAGATCGAACGCGAGATTGTCGCCCGCCAGGAGGAGATTGCGATTCCGCCCGGTGACCGCCGCCCACGACTGGAGGAGCGCCTGATCCTGTTCGTTGAGCGTGGAAAAGGCGCGCTCCCCCACGTCCCAGATGATCGTCGAGTAGTCGTCGAGCAGGGCCATCGGGACCGCCGGCCAGATGCGATTCGGATCGAGGGGATCGCCCCCGCCGAGGCCGTTTCGAAGGCCCGCGGCGGCGGCGTTCACGTCGTAGCGATCCCACCGGAGCCCGATCGCGGCCAGCCCCTGCTCGATGCCGGTCGCGGCGTCGAGCGGCGCCTCGGAATTCACGTAGAGGACGCGGGCGGCGTCGCCGGCGCAGAGCCCCGAGGCCGTTTGCACGGCGGGCAGCACGGAGACCGAGAAGTAATGCGACGCCGCGAGCGCGTCGGGCGGGAGCGTCACGGTCTCGTCGAGAGAGTCGGTCGCGCTGAAGTAATAGCGAACGACGGTTCCCCTCGCGTAGGCGCCCGCCGGCACGTCGGCCTGGAACGCGTTCAGGGCGGAGCCGCCCGTCGGGGCGAGCGCCACCGGCGTGAAGGCGCCGCCGTTGAGGCTGTAGTGGAGGAACTTCGTCTTCAACCCGCGCGAGGCCGCCACCCGCACCACGAGGCTGTCGCCCTTCGGCGTGTTGATGTTGTCGTTCGCGAAGAACGCCGTGGTCTGGAACGTGTCCTGGAAGAGGTCCGCCTCCGTCGCGGTGATCGAGGGGCCGGCCTGTCCGATGACGCGCAGATCGATATTGTCGAGGAGGAAGAGCGTGCCGGTCGACGCCGAACTCCCCTCGCAGTAGAGCTCGCCGAAGTCGCGAATCGTGAATCGGAACTGCACCGAGTCGGCCCCGCCGGCGCCCACCAGCGGAACCGTCTGGCGAATCCACTCCTTCTCGTTGCCGAAGTAGAGAAGCCCCGTGGGGTCGGTCCAGGGCGACCAATCGAGGTCCGTGGTCTTCCGCTTGCGGAACGCGACGTTGTAGTAGAAGCAGGCCGAGATCGGCAGATTCCGGAACGCGTCGAAGGAGAGGATCACCTGATCGGGCGCGCTCGTCGGAATCACCGGACTCTGGAGGATGTCGTAGGCGCGCGGCAGGAGCGCGCCGGTCGCGGCGCTCGCCGCCGTCCAGACCTTCGTCGTGTTCGTCGCGCAGAGCTGCTCGCTCGCGCCGTTCGTGACGAGGCGCCAGGCGTCGCCGACGGGGGGGAAGGTGCTCACGCTCCAGGTGCCGAGACCCGCCTCGAAGTCGTCGAAGAACCGGACGTCCGACACCCCCGACACGACCGTCACGTTGTCGACGGACCAGCCGGCGCCGTTCGGATAGAGCCCGTCGGCGGAGGAGCCGGAGACGTCCGACAGGAAGAGGAAGCGAAACGGCAGGATCGCGTTCTTCGCGATGATCGAGTC
>DASTSZ010000390.1:0-9952 GCA_035760425.1 Candidatus Eiseniibacteriota bacterium
CCTCGATCCGCTTCCCCGCTTTCGTCAAAACCTCCGCGACCATGCGAGGCAGAAGCGTGATGTGCGCCCGAGAAGCCAACTCCGGCACCACGCCGCCATACTCGAGATGCACCTCTTGGGAGGCCACGACATGCGCCAGCAACTTGCCGTCTTCGACAAGCCCCGCACCGGTGTCATCGCAAGAAGTCTCAAGCCCAAGCACGATCATGGAAGGATGATACCAGCAAGGTGAGAGGGAAGGATCGTCTGGCGGCGGAGAATTGCGAGCGGAGAGAGTGTCGGTTCTTGCCTGGGGCGAAGGGGAGAATTCGACTCCCCTGGCCCCGAACTAACAGGGGCCTGGGGAGTCGAATTCTCCCCTTCACCCCATGCAACGATTCTGGCTACTCGCGCTCGGAAATCACCAGCGCCAAGCGGGCCTTCGCCCTCTCCATCGCGCGGGTCGCCCGTTCACGATCGACCGCCGCGGCGCCACCATCGCCCTTCAGCCGCGACTCGGCTCGTGACAGTGACGCCTTTGCGCGAGCCGCGTCGATTTCCGAGGCGAGCTCCGCTGAATCAGCCAGCACCGTCGCGCGATTCCCCGAGACTTCGAGGAATCCTCCGCCCACGACGTAGATCGAGCGCTTCCCCGCTTCGTCGCGCACCTCGAGGCGCCCCGGGCGGAGCGTCGTGATCAAGGGCGCGTGGTGCGCCAGGACGCCGAGGTAGCCCTCGGAGCCCGGCGCCTGCAACGCCACGATCGGCGTCTCGAGGACGAGACGCTGCGGCGTGACGAGCCGGAAGGTGAAGGTCGCTTCGGCCATGGTCGTCGGCGAGGGCGGTCCGCGGCGTTACGCCGCGGAGCCCACTCCCATCTTCTCCGCCCGCTCGAAGACTTCGTCGATCGTTCCGACCATGTAGAACGCCTGCTCGGGAATGTGATCGCACTTGCCTTCGACGATCTGCTTGAAGGAGCGGATGTTGTCTTCGAGCTTCACGTAGCGGCCGGGCGTTCCGGTGAAGGGCTCGGCTACGAAGAAGGGCTGCGAGAGGAACTTCTGGATCTTGCGCGCGCGGTTCACGATGAGCTTGTCGTCTTCCGAGAGCTCGTCCATGCCGAGAATCGCGATGATGTCCTGGAGATCCTTGTAGCGCTGGAGCGTCTTCTGCACGGAGCGCGCGAGGTTGTAGTGCTCCTCGCCCACGACGTTCGGGTCGAGGATTCGCGAGGTCGAGTCGAGCGGATCCACGGCCGGGTAGATGCCCAGCTCGGCGATGCGGCGCGAGAGCACCGTCGTCGCGTCGAGATGGGTGAAGGTCGTGGCCGGCGCGGGATCGGTCAAGTCGTCGGCGGGCACGTAAATGGCCTGCACCGACGTGATCGAGCCCTTCTTGGTCGAGGTGATGCGCTCCTGGAGCGCGCCCATCTCGGTGGCGAGCGTCGGCTGGTAACCGACGGCGCTCGGCATGCGGCCGAGGAGCGCCGACACCTCGGAGCCCGCCTGCGTGAAGCGGAAGATGTTGTCGACGAAGAAGAGAACGTCCTGGTTCTCCTCGTCGCGGAAGTACTCGGCCATGGTGACGCCCGTGAGCGCCACGCGAAGACGCGCGCCCGGCGGCTCGTTCATCTGGCCGAACACCATCACGGTCTTGTCGATGACGCCCGACTCCTTCATTTCGAGCCAGAGATCGTTCCCTTCGCGGGTACGCTCCCCGACGCCCGAGAAGACCGAAAAGCCGCCGTGCTCGGTGGCGATGTTGCGAATGAGCTCCTGGAGAATGACGGTCTTGCCGAGGCCGGCGCCGCCGAAGAGGCCGATCTTGCCGCCCTTGGCGTACGGCGCGAGGAGATCGACGACCTTGATGCCGGTCTCGAAGATGCGCGTGACGGTCTCCTGCTCCTCGAACGCCGGCGGATTGCGGTGGATCGGGAGCGTCTTCCCCGGCTCCTTCACCGGCTCGCCCTGGTCGATCGGCTGGCCGAGGAGATTGAACACGCGGCCGAGCGTCTGACGTCCGACCGGCACCGAGATCGGGCCGCCCGTGTCGAGCACCGGCATGCCGCGGACCAGGCCGTCGGTCGACGCCATGGCCACGCAGCGCACGACTTCGTCGCCGATGTGAAGGGCGACTTCCACCGTGAGGTGGATCTTCTTGTCCGCGTTCTCGATGATGAGCGCGTTGTTGATCGGCGGGAGCCGCTCCGGGTCGAAGCGCACGTCCACCGTCGGTCCGATCACCTGGATGATCGTCCCCATGTTCTTTCCGCCGCTATTCGTTGCCGTCGCCATAATCCTTCCTTACTTGAGCGCCTCGGCGCCCGCCACGATCTCGACCAGTTCACGCGTGATCGTGGCCTGGCGGGTCCGGTTCATGTGCAGGGTCAAATTCTGGATCATCTCGTTCGCGTTCTTCGTGGCGGAGCCCATCGCCACCATGCGGGCGCCGTGCTCCGACGCCGAGGACTCGGCAAGCGCCATGTAGAGGCGCATGGCCAGGAAGTAGGGCACGATCCGCTCGAGGATCCCCTCGGGGGACGGCTCGTACAGATAGTCGCGCTGCGTTCCGCCGCCGGTCGCCACGCGGCCGAGCGGGAGGAACGGCTCCACGATGATGGTGCGGTGGAGCGCGCTCTTGAAGTGCGTGTAGACCAGGTCGATCTCGTCGATCTCGCCGGCCATGAAGCGGGCCGTGAGCGTGCGGCTCATCTCCTCGGCGAACTTCCAGGAGGCGGCGCCGCCGAGTTCGGCGTTCGATTCGAGAATCGCCGCGTTCCGCCGGCGGAAGTAGGCGTAGCCCTTCTTGCCGAGGAGCACGAGCGACGTCGGCACGGCCGACTCCCGCACGAGCGACTCCACGGTCTTCGTGAGATTCACGTTGAACGCGCCGCAGAGACCGCGATCCGACGTCACGAGGACGACGGCGCGGCGCTTCACCTCGCGCTTGCCGAAGGCGGGGTGTCCGATGTCGCCCGAGGCCGACGCGAGATTCGCGAGCACGTCGCGGAGCTGCTCGCCGTACGGGCGCGCCGACTCCACCGCGGTCTGCGAACGTCGCAGTTTCGCGGCCGAGACCATCTCCATGGTCTTCGTGATCTGCGCCGTGCTCTTGACCGAGCGGATGCGGCGCCGAATGTCGCGGAGTGTCGCCACGTCGTTAGGCCTTCTTCGCCTTCGCCTGGAACGCCGCCTTGTACTGCGCGATCGCCGTCTTCAGCTTCGCTTCGTTGGCGTCGGTCAGCTCGTACTTGGCGCGGAGGTCGTGCATGAGATCCGCGAACTCCTTGTCGAGGTAGGCGTAGAACCCTTCCTCGAAGGGACGGATCGACGCGGTCGGCAGATCGTCGAGATAGCCGTTCGTGCCGGCGTAGATGATCGCCACCTGGCGCTCCACCGAGAGCGGCTGGTACTGGCCCTGCTTCAGGAGTTCGACCATCCGCTCGCCGCGCGTCAGCTGCTCCTGCGTCGCCTTGTCGAGGTCGGAGCCGAACTGCGCGAAGGCCGCGAGTTCGCGGTACTGCGCGAGGTCGAGACGGAGACGGCCGGCCACCTTCTTCATGGCCTTCGTCTGCGCCTTGCCGCCGACGCGCGAAACCGAGATACCGACGTTGATGGCCGGGCGAACGCCCGAGTAGAAGAGGTCGGTCTCGAGGAAGATCTGTCCGTCCGTGATCGAGATGACGTTCGTCGGAATGTAGGACGAGACGTCGCCCGCCTGCGTTTCGATGATCGGAATCGCGGTCAGCGAGCCGGCGCCCAGCTGGTCGTTCAGCTTCGCGGCGCGCTCGAGGAGGCGCGAGTGGAGGTAGAAGACGTCTCCGGGGAACGCTTCGCGGCCCGGCGGACGGCGCAGAAGGAGCGAGAGCTGGCGGTAGGCCGCCGCGTGCTTCGAGAGATCGTCGTAGATCACGAGCGCGTGGCCGCCGCGGTCGCGGACGTCCTCGCCGATGGTGCAGCCCGTGAAGGGCGCGATGTACTGGAGCGGCGCCGATTCGGAGGCGCCGGCCGCGACCACGGTGGTGTATTCCATGGCGCCGCGGTCTTCCAGGATCTTCACGACCTTCGCGACGGTGTAGTCCTTCTGGCCCACGGCGACGTAGATGCAGCGGATGCCGGTGCCCTTCTGATTGATGATCATGTCGATCGCGACGGCGGTCTTGCCCGTCTGACGGTCGCCGATGATGAGTTCGCGCTGGCCGCGCCAGATCGGAATAATCGAGTCGATGGCCTTGAGTCCGGTCTGCACCGGCTGATTCACCGGCTGACGGTCGACCACGCCGGGGGCGCCGCCCTCGAGGGGCCGCGTCTTGTCGGTCACGATCGGGCCCTTGCCGTCGATCGGCTGGCCGATGGCGTTGATCACGCGTCCGGCCATGGCGTCGCCGACCGGGACGGAGGCGAGCTTGCCGGTGCGGCGCACCGTGTCGCCCTGCTTGATCTGCTCGGCGGAGCCGAAGAGCGCGACGCCGACGTTGTCCTCTTCCAGGTTCAGCACGACGCCGGTGACGTCGCCCGGGAAGAGCACCAGCTCGCCCGCCATCGCGTCGTCGAGACCCCAGACGCGCGCGATTCCGTCGCCCGTCTGGAGCACGGTGCCGACGCTTTCCATCTTGAGCCGGGACTCGTACTTCTCGAGTTCCTGCTCCAGTACCGAACTGACTTCCTCGGGCTTGAAGGCCATGCCGATCCCCTAACCGTTAACCGTGGACCCGCGTCTGGAGGAGCTGACGCCGGATGCGCCAGAACTCCGTGGCGAGGGTGCCGTCGATGACTTGATGATCCATGGAGACGACCGCGCCGCCGATGACGTCGGCGTCGGTCTCTCTCGTGAGCACGACTCGAAGTCCGGAACGGCGTCCGAGCGCGGCGACCAGGCGATCCGCCTGCGCGTCGTCGATGGGGACGGCGCTCCGAACGGTGGCGCGCACGATTCCCTGAGCCTGTTCCGAAAGCTTGTGAAACTCGTCGGCGATGCTGACGAGGTGGTCCAGCCGCCGGCGCCGCAAGAGCACCATGAGGAGACCGTAGACGGCGGCGCCGAACTTCGGCCGCCACTGCGACTCCAAGAACGCGAGCTTCTCGGTCCGCGCGATGTTCGGCGTCTCGAAGAAGCGGCGCACGCGCACGTCCCGGGCGAAGAGCTCCGCCAGGTCATGGAGTTCGCGCTGGGTCTGCTCCAGGTCGCCCCGGCGCTGCGAGAGCGTCAGCAGGGCGCGGGCGTAGCGGCGCGAGAGGCTGACCGAAATCACCGCGCCGACTCCACTTCCTTGAGGAAGCCGTCGACCAGCTTCTTGTGCTTCTCCGCGTTCAGCTCCTCGCGGACGACCTTCCCGGCGATGTCCATCGCGAGCTTCACGACGTCGTCGCGGAGGGTGATGCGGGCCTTGTCGCGCTCGAGCGTGATCTCCTCGCGCGCGCGGGTCAGCGTCTCCTGCGCTTCCTTCCGGGCGAGATCGCGAAGTTCGGTCCCGATGCGCTGGCCTTCGGCCACCGCCGCCTGGATCCGGTCGCGGCTCTCGGTCTCGATCCGCTTGAGATGGCCTTCGTACTGCTGCTTCATCTCGGCGACCGCGGACTTCTCCTGCTCGATGCGCTCGTACTCCGCCTTGATGCGCTCGCGGCGCTCCTTCATCGGCGGGTAGATGATCGCCATGAAGGCGCCGCGCACGAGGAAGAAGAAGACGACGAACGAAATCGCGTGCGCGAGCAGCTGATTCCAGTGAATGAGATTCATGTCGTGACCTCGGGCGGCCGGGGGCGTCCGGCCTCAGGGGCCGGACGCGTCCTCCGTCGCCTTACTGAATCTTTCCCGAAAGAATGAACATGGTGACGAACGCGTAGATCGTGAGGGCTTCGATGAAGCCGAAGCCGATGATCATCGCGACCTGGATCTTCGGGAGCACTTCGGGCTGACGACCCATGGCTTCCATGGCGCCGCGGCCCATGAAGCCGAGGCCGATGCCGGAGCCGATGGCGGCGAGACCGATGCCGATCGGAAGCGCGAGACCGAGAGTAGCGGCGAAATTCATTGGTTCACCTCCTTGAGACGTGACGCGTGGGACACAGGGTTTTCAACATCAGTGAGCATGGCCGCCCTCCTCGTGCGCATGCGATTCGTGCGGAATCATCATGTAGAGGTAGACGGTCGTCAGGAGCGAGAAGATCAGCGCCTGCACGATGGCGGTGAGCGTCTGGAGCAGCATGAAGAGCGCGGTGATTCCCGCCATGGGCGGGACCGCGAGCGCCAGGAGGCTCGCCTTCAGGCAGAACGCCGCGACACCGACGAAGACGACGATGAGCGTGTCTTCGCCGAAGATGTTGCCGAAGAGACGGCACGAGAGGCTGACCGGCTTCACCAGCTCGCCCAGCACGTGCACGGGAATCATGACGGGGAGCATGCAGAACCCGATCACGTCGCGCGGCGAACCGGCGAGGTGGTCGAGGTAGCCGAGCGGCCCGAGATTGATCATCCCCGAGACCTGCACCGAGAGGAAGGTCACGAGCGCGAGCGCGAGCGTGACGTCCACCGTGGAGGTCGACGACTTGAAGCCGGGGACGATGCCGATGAGGTTCATGAAGAGGATGTAGAAGAAGATCGCCATGATGAAGGGGAAGTACTTCGGCAGATGCTTGCCGAGCATCCCGCCGCAGACGTCCTCCATGCTCTCGACGATCCACTCGATGGCGTTCTGGAGCTGGCCGGGCACGGGCGCGGAGCGCTTCATGACGACCTTCACGAGGACGAGGAAGACGATCCCGGCGAGCCAGGCGAAGACGAGGTACTCGTTCGCGTGCATCCAGCGGACGACCGGGTTGTTCGGCGCGTAGTCGTTGGCGATGGTGACCCAGTTCGGGAGGTGCGCCTCGCCGCCGCCCTCGTGCTCGCCTTCCGCGTGCGCGGCCTCGCCGTGCCCTTCGGCGGCGGTCGCGGTCGTGGCCGCGGCGTCGCCCTCGGCGTGGCCGGCCTCGGTCGCGTCGTGCGTCGTCCCCGCGTCGGTCGTCGTCGCGGCTTCGCTCGTCGTCGCGGCGGCGGGCGGGTCGTTTGCGAACGCGCGACCCGGTCCGAGGAGGGCGAGCGGGAGCGCGAGCGCCCCCACGAGGAGAATGGTCGCGGCGAGCTTGGCCTGGCTCCCGGAGGGAGAGGCCGTTGATGTTGCCCGCCGCGAGAGTTTCGCGGCGCCGGCCGGAAGGGCCAGCATGATCGATTTGAGGAAGATGGCGAGAAGGGGCATGGAGAGCCCGAGCATGAGCGGAAGGAATTCGATGCCGCGCCACTGGGTCACGGCGAACGCGCCGCCGTAGACGACGGCGAGTTTCGCGGCGCCGAGAAGGAGACCCTTCCCGCGCATCGACTCGGCCGTGCCGCGATCGCCCGCGAGCCGGGCGCCTGTGAAGAGTTTCACAAGCCGGGCGAGAAAGAAGAAGTTCGTCGCCGACAGGATCTGTCCCGCGGCGAGCGAGAGCGCGGCGTTCGGATTCGCGGGGAGCCAGATCGCGGCGAAGACCGCGGACATCGCCCACGACGCGCGAAGCGAGCGCGAGAGGATGTTCGACGTCGAGTCGGTGGAACGGAGCAGGACTAATCCTCCCGCTGTGCCAGCTTCACAAGGTTGATCGTCTCGCGCACACCCGCCACGAAGCCGAGCCCGAGCAGCACGTACGACAGCCAGGGCGCGGTTCGGAACTTCTTATCGAGAAGTGTCCCGAGGAAGTACCCGACGATTGGTGCGAGAGCGAGGATGAACGGGATCGCCGACAGGACTCCGATTTGGCGCCAGCCCGTGACCTTGTTCGGCTTTTGCTCGGTCACGATTGCCTCCGCGTCGCTCGTCGCCACCACGCGCGTTCGCGCGCGATTCGAAAAGGACGCATCGAGTCGAGAAGACGACCTCGAGCCCGGAAAGGTACCCGAGGGGTATGGGAGGGGTCAACGGGAAATAGGCCCGCCCTATGCTGGCGCGGCCCTCTCTTCCTATATAGATGACGAAAGGGGCCGAGCGGAACCCGGCCCGGGCGCTCGATGGCGCCTCTGGGCGGGCCGCACAGGCCCCTAACTTGATGGCGGGACGCCTCTTCGCCTCCTCGGCTTCACCACACCGCGGCCCCGACTCCGCAGTGCTCTCCCCCATACAGAGGACGCCCCGCCAAACCATTTCTTTTCATCGACTTCCGCGTCGTCCGCGGACGGTGGAGAGGGATGGCAGGAGCCGTGCCCGGTTCGGGGGCGTTGGGGATTAGTGTGTAAGTTGTTTATTTGTATTTGTTTATAGCTCGATTCTCGCCCCCGTCGGGCGCCGGCGAGGCGATGCCGCGTCACCTTCGGGCCGCCCGAGTGGAGCGCGGTCCGCCTGATATCGGTGTATCTCTAATATCCATGGATAGTTACCGCACGGCTCCAGGCGGCGACAGGGTCGTCGCCTCGGGGGAACACGACGACTTCCGCCTCCATGCGGATCGGCGGCACAGAACGGTCTCGAACCGGCCGATAGTCGCCGGTGAGCCCTATCCCTCGGCGAGGGATCGGAGGGCCTTGCGTTGCCGAACGAACCCGGAGGAGTCCATGACCCCGCGCGAACCTCGCTTCACCTGGCTGAGCGAGACGGAAGAACGGGGACTCTTGCGTTCGTCGCTCCAGGGAAACCGCCAGGCGTTCCTCGCGCTCGTCGACCACTACGTGAAGCCGGTCTATCGCCTCGCCTTCGCGCTCACGCGCGACCGGGACGCCGCGACCGGCATCACGCGGGAGGCGTTCGGCCGCGCCTGGTTCGGGCTCCAGGGAATTCCCGAGGGCAAGCGCTTCTTCCCCTGGGTGCTCCATCTCGCGCGCAACCTCTCCGTCGCGCATGCGCGGCGCCACGCCGGCGTCGCCGTCCCGCGCCCGGAGATCGCCGCCGATCTCGACGCCGAGGAGCGCGAGACGATCGTGGCCGAGCACGCCACGCGCGAGGCGATCCGCGCGCTTCGCCCCGACGAGCAGACGGCGCTCGCGCTGCGCATCGTCGAGCGACTTCCCCATGCCGAAATCGGCGAACTTCTCGACCAGCCGTCCGTCATCGCGCTCGCGCGGCTCTCCTCCGCGCGCGGCTACCTGATGCAGCGCGCGACCGAGGCCGTCGCGAAGAGCGAGGGCGCGGCATGATCCACATCACGCTCCCGCAGCTCTGCGCCTATCTCGACGACGAGCTCGCGGAGTCGTCGGCCGAACTCGTCCGCCGCCATCTCTCCGACTGCCTGGAGTGCACGGAGCGATTCGGCCGGCTCGAAGAGCAGGACGAGTTGCTCGTGCGGATCCTCAGCGACGAGCCCGAGGAGGAGTTCTTCCACGCGTTGAGCGCGTCGATTCCGCTCGGCGCGTCGACGGACGGCGAACGGCGAACGGCGCCCGCGTTCGACGCGGCCTCCGCCGAGCCGAGCGCGAAGAAGCGCGGCAAGGTGAAACCGTCGAAGAAGCCCGAGCCGGTGGCGAAGGCGAAGGCGAAGGCGACGACGACGCCAGTGGCAAAGCCTGTCGTGATTCCGGCGCCGCCGCCGGCCGCGGCCGCGGTTGTGACGCCGCCCGTGGTGGCGCCTCCTGCCGTGACGTCCGCGGTCGCCACGCCGCCCGAGCCCGAGCCCGTAACCGAGTCGGCGCCCATGTCGGAGATCGACGCCGAGCCGGCCTCCGAGCCCGCGCCCGTCGCTGCGCGTCCGCGCGCCGAGCGGCCGATTCCCGCGCGGCGCGATCGGAAACCGGCGCCGACGCCGCGGCGGCGCGCGGAGGATCACGAACCGGCGTTCAGCATGCGAACCGCGACGATCGTCGTGGTCGTCTGCGTCGTGGTGGGCGCGAGCATCGCGTGGGTTGCGACCCGGCCGCGGGACGCCGCGCCGACCCCGCCGGCGCCGACGCCCCTCGCCGCGCAGGAGGCGCCGTCGGCCGAGGCGCCTTCGACGGGCGACGCGGGCCCGACGCCCGAGGAATTGCTCGAGCG
>DASTSZ010000391.1:0-3022 GCA_035760425.1 Candidatus Eiseniibacteriota bacterium
GTCAAGGAGTCGGGCGAACTCTCCTTCGTTTCCGTCGATTCGCCGGAGGGGCTGGCGGTCCTTCGCCATTCCACCGCGCATCTCATGGCCTCGGCCGTGATGAAGATCTTCCCGGACGTGAAGTTCGCGATCGGGCCCGCCATCGAGGACGGCTTCTATTACGACTTCGAAGTCTCGCGCCCGATCTCGGCGGAGGATCTCGCCGCGATCGAGAAGCTCATGACCGAGATCGCGAAGGAAGACCATCGCTTCATCCGCGGGGAACTGAAGCGCGAGGAGGCGATCGACCGCTTCGAGCGGCTCGGCGAGAAGTTCAAGGTCGAGATCATCCAGGATCTCCCAGACGCTACCGTCAGCACCTACACCCACTCCTTCTTCACCGACCTCTGCCGCGGGCCGCACGTTCCGAAGACCAAAATGCTCCGGCATTTCAAACTGACTTCCGTCGCGGGCGCCTATTGGCGCGGCGACTCGAACCGGCCGATGCTGCAGCGGATCTACGGCACCGCGTTCCCGACCGCCGAAGCGCTCGACGAGCATCTCAAGCGGATCGAGGAGGCGAAGCTTCGCGACCATCGCCGCGTGGGCCAGGCGCTCGACCTGTTCAGCATTCAGGACGTCGCGGGCGGCGGGCTCATTCTCTGGCATCCGCACGGCTCGGCCATTCGCCGGGTCGTCGAGGACTTCTGGAAGGCGGAGCACCTTCGCCGCGGCTACACGCTCGTCTACACCCCCCACATCGCCCAGGTCGATCTCTGGAAGCGGTCGGGGCACACCGAGCACTACGCGGCGAACATGTACTTCCTGAAGGTGGACGAGAAGGACTACGTCCTGAAGCCGATGAACTGTCCCTTCCACGTCCTCATCTACAACCGGCGGATGCAGTCCTACCGCGACCTGCCGGTCCGGATCGGGGAGCTGGGGACCGTCTATCGCTACGAGAAGTCGGGCGTCCTCCACGGCCTCGCGCGCGTCCGCGGCTTCACCCAGGACGACGCGCACATCTTCTGCACCGCCGACCAGGTCGAGGGGGAACTCCGCGAGGTGCTCGCGTTCGCCCGCTTCATGCTCGACACCTTCGGCTTCAAGAACTTCAAAGTCGAACTCTCGGTCCGCGATCCGAACCGGAAGCAGGACTACTTCGGATCGGACGCCGAGTGGGAGCTGGCCGAGGGCGCGCTCGAGCGGGTGGTGAAGGACTCGGGCCTCGCGTACAAGCGCTCCGAGGGCGAGGCGGTCTTCTACGGCCCCAAGATCGACATCAAGATCGCCGACGCGATCGGCCGCGACTGGCAGTGCTCGACCATACAGTTCGACTTCAATCTCCCGCGCCGCCTCGGCGCCAACTACACCGGTTCGGACGGGCAGGAACACCCCGTCTACATGATCCACCGGGCCCTCCTGGGCTCGCTGGAGCGCTTCTTCGCGACCCTGATCGAGCACTACGGCGGCGACTTCCCGGTCTGGCTGGCGCCGGTCCAGGTGCAGCTGATCACCATCGCCGAGGCCCAGGTCCCGTACGCCCAGGAGATCAAGGCGCTCCTCCTCGAGAAGGGGATTCGGGTCGAAGCCGACCTCCGCGAGGACAAGATGGGGGCCAAGATCCGGGACGCCGAGCTGATGAAGATCCCCTACATGCTGATCTTGGGCCGCAAGGAGTTGGAGGACCGCGCCGTCTCGGTCCGGAGCCGGAAGAAGGGGAACGAGGGGGCCCTCCCGCTCGACGCCTTCGTCGAAAAACTAGTTGCGGAAATCGCGGCGCGACAGTAACATCCGCCCGTCTAGATCCAAGCAGGAGCCGTAGGCTTCTCACCCCGAGACGCAACGTTACCGGGGTTACGAAACGGAAACCGCCGTCCTCCGACGGCAGGTCGTGGACCGACCGGACGCCAGCGCGTCCTGGATCGCGGTGCCGCATCTTCCGGAAGCCGAATCCTCCCGCCTCGATCACCGTCCCCGTCTCAAAGAGGAGGGTTTTCCTATCGCCTCAAAGCAGCAGGAAGTCCGCGTCAACGACCGTATCCGCATTCCGACCGTCCGCGTCATCGGACCCGACGGCGAGCAGGTGGGGATTCTCGGGATCCGAGAAGCTCTCGCCTACGCTCAGGAACGCAATCTCGATCTAGTCGAGGTGTCGCCCACGGCGAAGCCGCCGGTCTGCCGGGTGATGGACTACGGGAAGTTCAAGTACGAGACGAACAAGAAGCAGCAGAAGGCCAAGAAGAAGCAGCACGCGAGCCAGCTGAAGGAAGTGAAGCTGCGCCCGAAAATCGAGCAGCACGACTATCAGTTCAAGGTCAACCACGCCCGCGAATTCCTGGGGCATCACGATAAGGTCAAGTTCACGGTCACGTTCCGCGGGCGCGAAATGGCGCACACGGACGCGGGACGCCGCCTCCTCGACAAGGCCATCAAGGACCTCGAGGACGTGGGGCAGGTCGAAATCCCGGCCCGCATGGAAGGACGCAACATGGTCCTCCTGATGGTGCCGCGAACGACTCCCGTGAAAACGAAACCGGCGGCACCGGCCGCGCCCACGCCCGCTCCTGCGAAGGACTCGGGCGGCGCGCCGAAACCCTCCGCCAAATAGGAGTAGCGATGCCGAAGATGAAGACCAGCCGGGCGACCGCGAAGCGCCTCAAGCGCACCGGAACCGGCAAGCTCAAGCGCGGACGCTCCGGCGGACGCCACCACCTCGGTTTGCAGGGTGGGAAGAGCCGCAAGCGCAAGCGCCGGCTGAAGAGCTCGTCGCTGGTGAAGCACACCGAGCGCTATCACATGCAGAAACTCTTGCCGTACGGCGAGTGATCCGTCCCGGATCGCCCCGACATTGAGGAACTAGACCATGCCACGTACAAAAACCGTCGTTCCGGGACGCAAGCGCCGCCGGAAAGTGATGAACGCGGTGAAGGGCAACCGCGGCGGACGGCGCAAGCTCTATCAGACCGCCAAAGAGACCCTCATGCGCGCGATGCAGTTCGCGTATGCGGATCGTCGCAAGAAGAAGCGGGACTTCCGTAGC
>DASTSZ010000392.1:0-7549 GCA_035760425.1 Candidatus Eiseniibacteriota bacterium
GCCGCGCCGCCGGCGGCGCGCGCGGCCGCGACCGCCTGCGACGCGCGCGGCTCCACGGGCTCGTCGAGCCAGCTCGAGAGCGTGGCGGCGGCGCCGACGCCGTCCTTCACGATCACGCCGCCGCCGTGCGCCACGAGGAGGGCGACGCCCGCCTCCACCTCCTCGTGATGCGGTCCGACGATCACCGGGCAGCCGCGCGCGGCCGGTTCGAGCACGTTGTGGCCACCCCACGGCGCGAACGTGCCGCCGACCACGGCGGCGCGGGCGTGCGGGAGGAGTTCGGACAATTCTCCGCGGGTCGTGAGAACGCCGACCGAGGGCGCGGCGCCGTCGCGGAGCGGCCGCGTCGCCCAGTCCACGACCGGCGAGGCGGCTCGCGACGACTCGTCGCGCCACTCGGTGGCGAGACCCGCCGAGCGAAAGGCGTCGCGGAGAAGGCTCGCGCCCCGATCGTGGCGGGGCGCCACGATCCATCGCCACGACGCCGCGTCGCGCCGCGCCGCGAGCGCGCGCGCCAGCGCCACGGCCACCTCCTCTTCCCCGGGCCGAAGGCTCGCGAAGACGAGGAGCCGCCTCGCCGCCGCGTCGGGCTCGGCGGCGGCGGCGCCCGACGCCGGCGAGCCCTCGGCTTTCAGATCGCCGACCACACGGCAACGTTCCGGCGACACGCCGAGCGCGAGGAACCGTTCGGCGTGCCGCTCGCTCTGCGCGAGAACGTGGAGCGGTCCGAAGAGCGCCGGACCACCGAGCCCCGCCGCCCTCAATCGCGCCGCCGTGCGCGCCGAGACCGTGGCGCTCACCGCGACGACCGGAAGACCCGACGCATGCGCTTCGAGGAGTAGGTTCGGCCAGAGCTCCGTCTCGATCAGATCGAGGCGGATCGGCGCGGCGTCGCGAAGCACGCCTCGCACGGCTTGGGGAAAGTCGATCGGGGCCGACGACGCGACGACCTGCGCGCCGCCCTCGGTGCGGAGCCGCGCGAGCCCCGCCGCCGTCCGCGCCGTGACGAGCATCGGCGGCCGGTACCCCGACGCGACGAGCGCCCGCACCCAGGCGAGCGCGGCACCCGCTTCCCCGAGCGACGCGGCATGAACCCAGGGACCGCCCGCGGCCGCCTCGGCGCCCGCGGTCGCGCCGAATCGCGCGCGCCAGGCCGACGCGCGCGGGGCGAGCGCGCGGCCGATCGGCGTCGCGACGGCGCCGACCACCAAGGTCACGGCGCGGTAGATCGAGAGCGCGGCGCTCATCGCTCGACGCGCGCGCGCGACGTCGCGGCGCCGGCGGCCCGGCCTGCCGTGCGCGAGGCGAAGTCGAGGAGCGCGTCGGCGGCGCGTTCGGCCGCCCCCGCGCCCCCGAGAATCTCCGGGAGCCGCGCGAAGGCCGCCCGCTGCCGCTCGCGGGCGGCGGCGTCGGTGAGGAGCGGCGCGGCGGCCGCCGCGATGGCGGCGCCGGTGGCCCCGCCTTGCACGCACTCGGGCACCACGTCCTCGTCGAGGACGATGTTCACGAGGCCGATGCGCCGCAATTTCACGAGGCGGCGCGCGATCGCGTAGTTGAGCGCGCCGGTCCGGTAGACGAGCACGAGCGGAACGCCGAGCGCCGCCGTCTCGAGCGTGGCCGTGCCGGAGGCGACGAGCGCCAGATCGGAGGCGCGGAGCAAGGGCTCGGAGGGGCCGCGGTGGACCTGCGGGTCGAGCGTCGTCCAGAGCGCCGCCGTCTCCGGCCGGCGCCGCGCCGCCTCGACGCTCCCCGCGTCGCTCACGACGACGCGCAGGCGGCCGCCTCCGTGCGCCGCGAGCCGCGCCGCCGCGTCGAGCATCGGCGCGAGATGGCGCGCCACTTCCCCGCGCCGGCTTCCGGGGAGGAGCGCGAGGAGCCGCTCGTCCGGCGCGAGCCCGAAGTCGCAGCGCGCCGCCGCCGTCGCGGCCGCGTCGGGGCGAAGCGCGCCGGCGGGATGTCCGACCCAGGCCGCCGCCACCGACTCCCGCTTCAAGATCGCCTCTTCGAACCGGAAGAGGAGGAGGGTGAGATCGACGTCCTCGCGCAGCCGCGCGACGCGGCCGAAGCCCCACGCCCAGATCTGGGGGCAGACGTAGTAGACGACGCGTCGGCCGAGCCGGTGCGCCTGGCGCGCGAGGCCGAGATGGAGTCCGGGCGCGTCGATGGGAAGGAAGATGGCGTCGGGATTCGCTTCCAGGAGATCGCGCAGGCCGCGCCGCGCGCGCCGGATGGCGCCGAGATGGGTGAGGATCTCCGCGAACCCCATGACGGCGACCGATTCCATTGGGGCCACCGTGCGAAGTCCCGCCTCGCGGAGCGCGGGGCCGCCGATCCCGGCCGCGTCGACCGCCACGCCGCGGGCGCGGAGCGCGCCGAGGAGCGCCGAGCCGAGCCGGTCTCCCGAAGGATCGCCGGCCGAGAGGATGAGAAGCGGGAGCGTCAGACCGGAAGGCTCGCCGGGTCGGGTTGGGCGCGCGAAACCATGCGCCCGATCGCCTCGGCGGCCCGGAGCGCCTCGAGGGCGGTCGAACACTCCTCCCAGGAGCGCGCGGGATCGTTCCGCAGCGCCAGGAAGTGGGCCAGCTCGCTCTCGAGCGGATCGGCGCCGTCCACGACGACCGAGAGCGGGCGGATCCGCTTCATCCAGTCGTCGGGCGCGGCGCCGGGCGCCGGCGGCGCGAGCGTGTAGGCCTCCACGGTTCGGTTCATGCAGTCGATGGAGAGATAGGAGGCGCGGTCGAAGAAGCGGATCTTCCGCACCTTCTCGCGCGAGATGCGGCTGGCCGTGATGTTCGCCACGCAGCCCGACGCGAAGACGAGCCGGGCGTTCGCGATGTCGACCTTGTCCGTGAGGACCGGCACGCCGACCGCGTGCATCTCCACGACGTGCGACTTCGTCGCGAGGAGCGCGAGGTCGAGATCGTGGATCATGAGATCGAGGACGACATCGACGTCGATGCCCCGCGGCACGGGCGGCGCGAGCCGGTGCGCCTCGATGAAGCGCGGGTTCGCGAGATGCGGAAGCGCGGCGCGGACGGCGGGATTGAAGCGTTCGATCTGGCCGACGAGGAGCGCCCGGCCCGCGGCCCGGGCGGCGCCGAGCATCGCCTCCGCCTCCTCGGGCGTGACCGCCATCGGCTTCTCGACGAGGACGTGCCGCCCGGCCTTCAGCGCGCCGAGCGCGAGTTCCGCGTGGGCGGGCGTCGGCGCGGCGATGGAGAGGACGTCCGAACGATCGAGGAGGTCGGCGTAGCTGTCGGCGAACGCGAGGCCCGGTACGGCCGCGGCCGCCCGCTCCCGCGCGGCGGGATCGGGATCGAAGGCCGTGACCGAAACGACGCCCGGGACCCGGGACCAGACGCGCGCGTGGTGGGTACCGAGGTGGCCCACCCCCGCGACGCCGGCCCGCGCGCCGGTCACCGCACGATGCCCCGCTCCGAACTCCGGACGAATTCCACGAACTCGTGGACCTCGGGATAGGGCTTCAACTCGCCCAGGATGCGGTCGAGCGCTTGCGACACGTTCAGCTGCGAACGGTAGAGGATGCGGTAGGCGCGCTTCATCTCCAGCCGGACCTCGGCCGGAATGCCGCGGCGCTCCATGCCGATGCTGTTGAGTCCGCACGCGCGGAGCGGATTGCCCGCCGCCTTCACGAAGGGCGGCACGTCCTGCGGCACGCGCGAACCGCCGCCGATGAAGGAGTGCGCGCCGATGGCGACGAACTGATGCACGGGCGTGAGCCCGCCGATGATGGCGTAGTCGTCGACGCGGACGTGCCCCGCGAGGTTCACGGCGTTGGCCAGGATCACGTTCGATCCGAGCCGGCAGTTGTGCGCGACGTGGGTGTAGGCCATGAGGAGCACGCGATCGCCCACGATCGTCGTTTCCCCTTCGTCGGTGGCGGCGTGGATCGTGGCGTACTCGCGGATCGTCGTATCGGCGCCCACGACGACCTTCGTCGGCACGCCGCGGAACTTCAGGTCTTGCGGGATGTTTCCGATGATCGCGCCGTGGTGGATCTGGCAGCGCGGACCGATGGTGGTCCAGCCCTCCAGGACCGCGTGAAGCCCGACGCTCGTCCCCTCGCCGAGGGTGACGTGCGGGCCGACGTAGGCGAACGGACCGATCTCCACGCCCGGGCCCAGCTCCGCCCCCCGCTCCACGATCGCGGTCGGATGAATGCGCGGCCGCGCGTCGCGCGAGTCCGGCAACGGCAACACCGCGCCGATCGGCCGCGCCCACGTCCCCGTGTGGCGGTCGACCTCAGGGATTGCGGTCAACGATGCTGGATAGGAGCTCTGCTTCCGCGACGAGGTCTCCATCGACGTAGGCCTTTCCCTCCATCTTACAGATGCGCTGCTTGAGGCGAAGCAGGGTCAGCTCGAATCGGAGTTGGTCTCCGGGCCGCACCGGCTTTCTGAACTTCGCGTTATCGATGCCCATGAAGTAGACGAGCTTGTCCTTGGGTCGGTCGACCCGATTCATCAGGAGCACGCCGCCGCACTGCGCCATCGCCTCGACGATGAGCACCGCGGGCATGATCGGGTGCCCCGGGAAATGGCCCACGAAGAAGGGCTCGTTGATCGTCACGTTCTTGATCCCCACGACGCGCGCGTCGTCGAGGCTCAGGATCCGGTCGATGAGGAGGAGCGGATAGCGGTGCGGCATGATCCGCATGATCGCGTTGATGTCGAGCGCGAGCGCGCCGTTCCCGTTCCCGCCCGCCGGCGCGATTCCGGCCGCCGCCTCGCTCGCCGCCAGGCGCTGCACGAAGCGGACGTTGCTCGCGTGCCCCGACTTGATGGAGAGGAAGTGCCCGCGCGCCGGGCGCCCCAGGAGCGAGAGATCCCCGAGGAAGTCGAGGATCTTGTGGCGCACCATCTCGTCCTCGAAGCGAAGGCCGCCCTCGTTCATGACGCCGTCCGGTTTCACGACGACCGCGTTCTTCAGCGAGCCGCCGCGGATCATCCCCTTCGCGCGGAGCGCCTCGACGTCGCGCTCGAGCACGAAGGTCCGCGCGGGCGCGATCTCCTTCATGAAGACGTCGGGCGTGATGTCGTAGGTGGCGTGCTGCGTGCCGTGGAAGGCGTTCGGGTACTCGATGGTGAAGGTGACGCGGAGGCCGTCGTGCGGGAAGGCCGCGAGGACGACGCTGCCCTCCTCGTGCCGCACCGGCTCGAGGACGTGGAAGTAGCGGCGCGACGCCTGCTGCTCGGCGATCCCCGCCTGCTGGAAGAGCGTGACGTAGGCGCTGGCGCTGCCGTCGGGCGGCTCCGGCGGCTCGGCCGCGTTCAATGCGATGACGAGATTGTCGATCTCGAGGCCGGCGACCGCCGCGAGCACGTGCTCGACGGTGTGGACCTCCGCCTCGCCGTTCTTCAGCACGGTGCGGCGCAGGTGGTCGTTGTCGGCGCGCGCGTAGGCGGGCGCGACCGGGATCTCGGGCTCGCCCGCGAGGTCGAGGCGCACGAAGCGCACGCCGGTGCCGGGGGCGGCCGGACGGAATTCGATGTGACAGGGAACGCCGGTGTGGAGCCCGACGCCGTCGTAGGAGACGACGCGGCCGAGCGTCCGCTGGTGGGGTAGGCTCAACCGGGAGTGCCTCCGCCGTTCTTGCCCTCGAGCTCTTCCACGCGCCGCTTCAGCGCCCTCACCGTCTGAATGAGGTCGGGAAGATTCCGAACGCATGCCTCGAGCCGCTTCGCCGTGACGACCGGAAGCGCGGGATATCCGAAGACCCGCTGCCCCGGCTTGATCGACTTCGAGACGCCCGATTTGGCGCCGATCTGCGCGCCGCTTCCGATCTCGATGTGTCCGACGATGCCGACCTGGCCGGCGATGACGACGTGGTCCCCCACCTCCGTGCTGCCGGAGATGCCGACCTGCGCCACGATGATGCAGTGGGGGCCGATCGTGACGTTGTGTCCGATTTGGACGAGATTGTCGATCTTGCTTCCCTCGCCGATGCGCGTCGTGCCGGTCGTGGCGCGATCGATCGTGACGTTCGCGCCGATCTCGACGTCGTTCTCCACGACGACGGTGCCGACCTGCGGCAGCTTCCGGTAGACCTCGCCGTCGCGGACGAAGCCGAAGCCGTCGCTCCCGATCACGGTGCCGGAATGGACGATGACGCGATCCCCGAGCGCGCAGCCTTCGCGCAGCGTCACGTTGGGATAGAGGCGGGTCTCCGCGCCGACCGTGGCGCCCGCGCCGAGGTAGCAGCCGGCGTCGATCCGGGCCTTGGCCCCGACGCGCGCGCCCGACTCGACCACCACGTGGGGGCCGATCGAGGCGCTGGCGTCGATGTCCGCGCCGGGGGCCACGACGGCCGTCGCGTGGACGCCCGGATCGGGCCGCGACTCGTCGCCCTGGAAGAAGCAGACGGCCTTCAGGAAGGCGAGGTAGGGATTGGGATTCCGGACGAGAGTCTTATCGGTCACGCGGTGGTTCTCGGCCACGATGATGGCCGATGCGCGCGTCTCGTCGAGGTAACTTTCGTATCGCGGGTTGGCGAGGAAGGTCAAATCCCCTTCGCGCGCCTCGCGGATGCCGGCCACGCCCGTGATCTCGATGGACCCGTCGCCGATGACTTCGCCGTCGATGGCTTTGGCCACGGTCTCCAGGGTGACTCGCATCCGTTGCTCCCTTCGCGCCGTACGTGGCGCGAATCGCGGCGGCGGTTCGACTACGGTCCGCCGGTCGTGGTCCCGCTTGGCGGCGAGACCTTTCCCGAATCTTCGTCCCGAAGCCGCGACAGAACCCGGTTCGTCAGGTCGAGCGACTGGTCGCCGTAGACGATGTTCCCGTCGGCGGCGTCGAGGATGAGTTGGTACCCCTCGTTGTTGCCGATGTCGGCCACGATCGAGTGCACGCGGTCGATGATCGGCCGGAGGTACTCCTCATTCAGCTTGGAGATCGCTCCGCCCGGACCCCAGTTCTTCTGGATGAAGGCCTCGTAGTCGCTGACCTTCTGCTGCAGGGCCTGCGACTCCTGATCCTTCTTCGCCTCGCTCAGCATGGGGCTCTGCTGGTCGAGCCGTTTCTGCATCTTGTCGATCTCGCTCTTCTGGTCCTGGGCGGTCCTCGACAGTTCCTGCACCTCGCGGTTGAAGGCGGCCTGCGCCTCCCGGGTCTTCTCGTATTCCGCGAAGATCCGGTCCGAATCGATGAAGGCCAGCTTCACGTCCGCCGACGCGATCCGGGCCCCCCCGAAAAGGAGGGCGACGAAGAGCGCGCCCCAGACTACCCCACGTCCCGATCGGTGTCGAGCCATCTTCTAACCCCTTACCTCAGAATGTGTTACCAAGTTGGAAGTGGGTCTCCCAGGAGCCCCCCTCCTCGCGGTCGAAACCGTAGCCTACGTCGAATCCTACCCGGCCCAGGGCGGGAATCTCCATGCGAACGCCGACCCCGGCCCCCTTTCGAAGGTCCCCCAGGTCGAGGTCGCGGGTCGAATTCCAGGTATTGCCGGCGTCGAAGAAGAGGAGCCCGCGGAGCGGGTCGGCGATCGGAAACTGGAGTTCCGTCGTCAGGACGAGCATCGTCCGGC
>DASTSZ010000393.1:0-6870 GCA_035760425.1 Candidatus Eiseniibacteriota bacterium
CCCGTAGCGCTACCAACCGGCTTCCCCTCTTTCCCCATCCAACCCCGCGATTGACGACCTCTTCCGTCGAAACCGTCCCCGAAAGGACATCCCCCATGACCGCACGTGTCGTTCGCGTTCTCGGCGCCGCCGCGCTCGGGCCGGTGCTCGGCCTTCTTCTGCTCGCTCCCGCTTCGTCGCTCGCGCAGCCTCGCGACGCCGTTCGCCGCGACCGCGGGGGCTTGCCCGCGAACGTGGAGCGCGTCGACTCGCTCGGCGGCATCACCGAGTACCGCCTGAAGTCGAACGGGATGAACATCCTTCTCGTCCCGAACCGGAGCGTGCCGGTCAGCACCTTCTTCGTCGTCTATCACGTCGGGTCGCGGAACGAGTGGCCGGGCGCCACCGGCTCGGCCCACCTCCTCGAGCACCTGCTCTTCAACAAGAGCACGGCGAACTTCGGGAAGGCGCACGGCAAGAAGACGATCCAGGAGGTCCTCTACGAGTGCGGCGCCGACTTCGGCTCCTCGAACATGACCACCTGGAACGACCGCATGACGGGCTACTCCACGCTCCCCTCCGACAAGCTCGAAGTCGCCATGAAGATCGAGGCGGACCGGCTCGGACGAGCGCTCCTCCTCGACTCCGAGCGCCAGCCCGAGATGTCGGTGGTCCGAAACGAGTACGAGATCGGCGAGAACAACCCGTACGGCGCGCTCGACAAGGCGGTCGTGAGCGCGTCGGTCACCGCGCATCCCTACCACTGGGACACGATCGGCTACCGGAGCGACATCGAGGGCGTCTCGACCGAGACGCTGCGCGAGCACTACCGCCGCTTCTTCCATCCCGACAACGCGACCGCCATCATCGTGGGCGACTTCGAAACCGCGGAGGCGCTCCGGCTCTTCGACCGCGAATTCGGCGTCTTCCCGCGTTCCAAGGAGCCGATCCCCCGCGTCATCACAGTCGAGCCGCCGCAGGAGGGCGAGCGCCGCGTCGTCGTCCGCCGTCCCGGCACGTTCGGCGTCGTCCAGATCGCCTATCTCCGTCCCGGCTCGCTGCACGCCGACTTCCTGCCGCTCGATCTTCTCCAGGTGATTCTCGCCTCGGGCGTCAATTCGCGCCTCTACCAGGCGCTCGTCGAGAAGCAGCTGGCCAGCGAGATCGACGCTTGGAATTACACCTTGGTCGATCCCTATCCCTTCTCGGTGCAGGCGACGGTCGCGCCGACCGCCACGCACGCCGCGGTCGAGGCGGCGCTCAAGGAGGCGCTCGCCGCCGTCGCGCGGGACGGGGTGACCGCGGCCGAACTCGAGCGCGCGAAGAAGCAGCTCGAGGTCGCGACGGTGCGTCGGCGCGACGGCACCTACGAGCTGGCGTCGACGCTCGGTGAAGCGGTGGCCTCGGCGAACTGGAAGTGGTTCGTCGGCTACGTCGACGGGATCCGGAAGGTGACCGTGGACGACGTGAAGCGCGTCGCCGCGACCTACTTCCTCCCCGACAAGGCGACGGTCGGCTGGTACGTCCCGCAGCGCGACGAGGCGAAGGCCGAGCCGGCCAAGCCCGCGAAGCCGGCCGCGAAGGCGAAGTCGAAGCGCGCGGGCGCCGGCGGCGCGTCGGATCCCGTCGCCTCGGGGTCGTCGTTCGCCGCGCGCACGGTGCGCGAGGTGCTCCCCAACGGGCTCGTCGTGCAGGTGCTCGCCAACCACACGCTTCCGACCGTCGCCGTCCACGGCATCGTCCTCTCGGGACGGGTGCACGCGCCGGCCGGCGCGCCGGCGGTGCCGGCGCTCGTCGCGAAGATGACGACCCGCGGCGCGGCGGGCCACGACAAGCGGGAGACCGCCGCGCGGCTCGACGACGCGGGCGCCCGGCTCGCCATCTTCTCGGACCTTCAGGAGACATCGATCGTCGGCTCCGGCATGGCGCGCGATCTGAAGCTCGTGCTCGAGACGCTCGCCGACGACCTCATCCGCCCCGACTTCAGCGCCGCGGAACTCGCCAAGGCGAAAGACGAGCTTCGCGCCGACGTCCTGAAGGGCGACGACGACACGCGACAGCGCGCGGCCGATCGCCTCTCGCGCCTCATCTTCCCGAGCGGCCATCCCTATGCGGCGCCCTCGCGCGACGCGATGCTCGCGAGCATCGACGGCGCGACCGTCGCGAGCCTCCGCGCCTATCACGCGGCGCGCTATGTCGGCGCGGGCACGATGATCTCCATCGTCGGCGACGTCGATCCGCGCGAAACGATTGCGCTCGTCGGCGACCTCTTCGGCGCCATGCCGCGCGGGGAGAAGCCGGCGTCCGCTCCAGCGCGCACGACGCCCGGCGCCCCGCAGGACGTGGTCGAGACGATGCCCGGGAAGGCGAACACCGACTTCTACATCGGGCACGCGAGCGGGCTCTCGCGGCGCGATCCCGACTACGAGGCGGCGCTCATCGCGAACGCGGCGCTCGGCCAGTCGGGGCTCACCTCGCGCGTCGGCAAGCGGGTGCGCGACACCGAGGGTCTCTCCTACAACATCGTCTCGCGCTTCTTCTGGACCGACGAGATCGACGGCGCGTGGGCGGTCATCTGCGCCGTGGCGCCGCAGAACGCGGCGAAGGCGATCGCCTCCTCGAGGGACGTGGTGGCGCAGTACGTCCGCGACGGGATCACCGCGGAGGAAGTGGAGACGCAGAAGAGTTTCTTCGCCGGGAACTTCCAGGTGCGGCTCGGCACGAACGCCGGCGTCGCGACGCAGCTGACCTACGCCGAGAAGTTCGGCTTCGGGGCGAAATACCTGGACGAGTATCCCGCCCGCTTCCGCGCCGTCACGCGCGAGGAGGTGAACGCCGCCATCCGGAAGCACATCCATCCGGATAAGGCGAACCTCGTCGTGGCGGGCGACCTGAAGGACGTGCCGAAGTAGCCGCTGCGCTACTTCAGGAGCAGCATGCCGCGCGAGAGAGAGGAATTGCCGACGCGAAGGCGGTAGTAGTACCGGCCGCTCGCGACGCCGCGACCGCCGGCGTCCCGTCCGTCCCAACGCGCGTCGTAGCGTCCCGGCCGCTGCGACGCGTCGACGAGAGTGCGAACGAGGCGGCCCCGAACGTCGAACACCTGCAGTCGAACGCGCGCTGCTCGGCCCACTTCGTAGGGAATCACGGTCGCCGGATTGAAGGGATTCGGCGCATTCTGGCCCAGCCTCGTGACCTGCCGGGGCGAACGAGATTCCTCCACCGCGGTCACGTAGGGGACCGAGGCGGGATCGGCCGGATCGCTTCCGAGCGAGCGCTCGTAGCGGTTCTTGAACCCATCTCGATCTCGATCGAGCGCCATTCGCACGCCGCTTGCGGGAGGAACGCCGAGGTAGACGGCGACCCCGCTTCCTGAGAGCGCCTGGCGAAAGGCCGACTCCGCCACGGTCCCTTCCGGATCGTAGTCGCTTTCGAGCATTCCGCCGATCCGCCGAAGGTAGTGTCTCGTCTCCCCCCCCGGATCCCCGGGAAAGTAGGTGACGATGACATCACAGTTTCCCGCCTCCGAGGTCGCACCCAACGAGTCGAGCTGCGCGACCGTGCCGAGGTCGTTCTTGTTGGAGGCGTTCACGACGACTTGACGCCCGACCGAAGGCGCCATGCCCGTGTCGAAGGAGAGAAGGAACGCCTCGACGTCGCGCCGCACTTGATTGCTTGCGAAGGTGAAGACCGGCAGCTGGAGGAACGAAAACAGATCGTCCATCGACCCGTCGTGCATGAAGCCGAAGCCTCGCTTCTGAGGCCCCGCCGCGTCGGTGAATCCGGTCTTCTCGTACATGTTGCGTAGCTGGGGCACCTTGAACGCCTGGCTCTCCTGAAGCGCCTGCGCCGGGATGAGCGTTCGGTTCGTTCCGGTCGGGAAGGCGTGACAACCGTCACAGGTCAGTCCGCCGTCGTGCGGCACATTGTCGAACTCCTGACGCCCCCGCTCGGGGCTCGCCGCCGGGGTCGCGGGATTCGGCCAGGTCCGGTCGAGGTTCTGATTCGGATTCGGCGGATAGCGGAGCGTCATGATGAACGCCGAATAGGATGCCATGTCGGCGGCGGGGAGGGTGTCGTTGTTCCCCATCAGGCCGATGAACGCGGGGTTGAATCGCGTGAAATCGAAACGATCGCCGCGCCAGTGAAACGGCGACGTGTCGGCGAGGCCCCGGAGCGACTGCGTCACCATGGGCCCCTTCGCCGGGTCGAAGGGCGGGATCGGCGGAATGGGCGGCGGCGGCTGGAGCGACGCCGGAACCGGCTCGAGGGATCCGGACGGCACGCTCAAGTCCCAGGCGATATTGTCGAAATTCCCTCCGATGTGACAGGAGGCGCATGCCAGATCGCCGTGCGCCGAGAGCGTCCCGTCGTAGAGGAACCGACGGCCGGCCAGGATCTCCGGCCCTTCGGGTGTGAATCCGTCCAGCGGATCCACGGCCGCCCTCGCGTTCGAGATGGCGAGCGAGCGCTCGTAGATGGGCGTCTCGGTGGCGGTACTCAACACGGCGACGGAGTTCGAGAAACGGTTCAGGACGTAGATTTGTCCGCGCCCGGAGTCCAGCGCGAGTCCGGTCGGACCGTTCCGCGTCGACTTCCCCACGACGGAGGTCGGAATCCGATTCGTCACCGAGCCCGTCGACGGATTCACGACGCCCACCTTGTCGGAGCCCAACGCCGCGACGTAGAGCTTGGTTTCGGTCGCGTTGATGGCGAGGTCCATCGGCTGGGAGAGGCTCAGCGCGCGCTCCTGAGGAGGTCCTGGAATCGTGTTGTAGTCGATATGGGAATTCAGGTGCCACGGCGTAACGACCGCGCCCGAGACCCGTGTAACTCGGTTCTGAGCGAACCGCCCCATGACGTCGATCTCGTTGCGCGTGCGGTTGAAGGCCTCCGTGTTCGTGACGTAGACGTTTCCGCTCGCGACGGCCGTCAGGTTGAAGAGGTTCGTCCCCACATCGGAGACTGTGCGGAGTATCCCGCCCGTGGCGGCGCTGAGCACGGTCACGTCGTGATCCGGGAGCGTGTAGGGGATGAAGGCATTCCATGTCTTCTCACTGGCCGGACGCTCGTCCACCCAATTCCCTCCTACGTATTGCACGATGAGGCCGACCGCCGGCGCCGCCGGCCCGTCGGGAGGCGGCGGAATCCAGCGCGGCTGGGACGAGGGGGGCGGCCCGCCTCCCGCCTGCACCTCGGCCGCCGAGAGGATCGTTGTCCGATTTCCGGCGTCAAGCGCGGCGACCCAGACTTCGGGTCCGTTGACGGCCAAAGAGCGCGGATGGCGCGCGAAGATCGGCTGGGTGGCGTCGAGCGTCGCACCGCCGCCTGTCAGCGAGTAGATCTTCACGGCATCCTCGCCGCCGACGCAGACGAACGCTCTCCGTGGGCTCCCGGCGAAGACGACGTCGGTCGGAGCGTCCCCGACGCGAAGCGTCCCTTCCACGCGCATCCGGTTCAAGTTCACAATGCTCACGTCGTCGGAGACATGGTTGACGACCCAGACGATCGAGTCGTTCTGTGCGGCGGCCGAAATCGGCTCGAGCCCGACCTCGATCTCCCCAAGGCTGAGGAGCGACCCGGTCCCGGGCGCGAACACCTCCACCCGGCAATCGGGCGTGTTGATCGCTACGAGCTTCGAACCGTCGGGGGTGAGCGCGACCGGGTGAACCTGAAGCGCCTCGAAATTGGCGTAGTCGGGCGTCGCCTGCGGCTGGCTCTCGAGCCGTGCGGGGCCGAAGGTCGAGACGAGTGAGGCGGCGAGCGCAATGAACGCGCAGGCCAGGAGAGAGAGACCGGCGGGATTTGGTTTCGGAGCGACTCGCACTCGGGGCCCCAAGCTTGGCGTTACGGCGAGAAGGCGCGCTTCGGAACTCTATAACGTATTATACTACAATCGTTTTACCGCTTCAATCGACAAGTTGGATGAGGGCGGCCGAGGCGCGTCGAGTGGCCGCGATCTACGGCGCCGAGCGGTGCCAGACGAGCCTTCGAATACCCTGCTCCCCGTAGCGCACGGCCGTCGCCCCGATCCCGGCCGACGGGAGCGTGGCGGATTCGGCTGCGTCAAACGCGGGACGCAGATCCGAGAATCCCCGCACGCGAAACTCCTCGCGATGCCCGGCGAGGAAGCGACACAGACCCTCGAAGCGCCGGACGACGATCATGTCGGGCCGGTCCTTGTTCGCGTTCATCATTTCGAAGTTGTGCGACAGAATCACCACGGCGCCCCAGCCCGCGTCTCTGGCGCTCCAGAGACACCGCTTCAACTCGCCCAGCGAGCACGATCCGACTTGCGCCTGGCGGATCTTCCCGAGTCCGTCGCGGAAGATGGTCAGCGGGTATTCGGCGATGCCGTCGACTTCGACCGGCCGCAAATAGCGCCGGCGCCGGTTGATGGGATGCGCGCTCGCGGGATTGAAGCTGGTGTCGAACGCGAGCCCCGCCGCGCGCGCGGCCGCGAAGGTCTCCTCGCTCAACCCGAAACTCCCCGCCCGAAAGGCGTTCACGCCCGTCGCGCCCGATCCGCGAAGGAGACCCAGGCCGACCTCGAAGAGGCGGGTCTGCTGCGCGCCGTCGAACATGTAGAGGAACTGCCGCTTCTCTCGGATTTCCGGAAAGACGCGCTCCGCCGGCTCGTCGAGCCACTCCGTGTGGAGGTGGAGCTGCACCTCCTGCTTGGCGTTTCGAACGAGGCCGACCATCTCCTCGAGCGGCCCGCGCCCGAATCGAAGCGAGAAAAGGGGCTCCACGAAGAACGCCGCGGTCAGCCCGTGGTCGTTCAGGATCTTGAATTGGATCGGGAGGCCGTAGTCTCCGCGCGAGGTCGGGCCGTAGACGTAACGGCGAAAGGCGTCGGGGAACTTCCGGTCGAGGTCCGACCAGCCGTTG
>DASTSZ010000394.1:0-2867 GCA_035760425.1 Candidatus Eiseniibacteriota bacterium
CCGCCGGTGGCGTCGCCGTTCGGGGTCTGAGCCTCGCGCAGCCGGCGGTTCTCGGCCTGGATGCGCTCGTAGATCTCCTCGCGATGAACCTTCACGCTCGGCGGCGCGTCGATACCCAACTTCACGTGATTTCCCTTCACCTCGACGATCGTGATCTTCACGTCGTCACCGATCCGGATGTTCTCGCCGAGCTTGCGGGTCAGGAGGAGCATCGTGCCCTCGATTTCTCCAGCGTCCTGCTGGGGTTCGTGTCCGGCCGGGGAGGGCGACGCGCGTTTCACCGGCGAACGCGCGCCCTTCTCCCGTCCCGATCACAGATCGGCAGGGCGCGAGGGCATCTGAACGGGGAATCGGCGCGGAAGGGCGCGTCGCGAGGGGCGGAACGGCGCGCGGCCCGATCGAGCCACCGCCTTGTGATGCAACGCCTGGGATGGTAACGTCCCCCACCTATGGCGATGCGCGCGGCGGGACGCGGTGGGATTCGACGGGTGTGGTGGGCCTACGCGGCCGCGGCGTCGCTGGCGTTCGGGCTTCTCTCCTGCGACGGCACGCCCGTGACCGAGCCGCCGCCGGGCGGCGTCAAGTGGGAGCGCCTCACGGCGACCGCCTTCCGCAACTGCGTCTATCCCGATCTCACGACGGCCGGCGATTCGCTCGTCTTCTCCTTCACGCTCGGCGAACTCTTCCCCGACCCCAACAATCCCGGCGGCTTCATCGCGGTCGATCACAATCGCGGGGCCGTCTGCGGGTCGGACGGACAGGATGTCATCCCGCTGCGCCATCCCGGCGCGGCCGCGTGGAACGACTACCGCCACCGGTGGGCCGGCTCGCAGATCGTCGTCTACGAGTCGAACCGAAACGGCAATTTCGACATCTGGTATCGGAACCTCGACTACAACGAGGACCGGCGGCTCACGGGGTTCGACAACACCGCCGCGAACGAGTCGTCGCCCGCGCCGCGACCGAATTCGCCGGGGCTCGCCTATATCGAATACGGCGGCCCGATCCCGGCGGGCGGCTCCACGCTTCGCGGCCGCGTCGTGCTCATTCCCGACACCGCGGCGGTGCCGATCCAGCGCATCTATCTCACGGGCGACTCGCTCTACTGCGGCGAGCCCGATTGGGATCCGACCGGACAGAAGCTCGTCTTCACCGTCGAGAACCAGAACGACCTGACACGGCACCTCTACACGATGAATCTCGCGCCGGGCGACTCGCTCCCCGTTCAGATCACCGTCGGCGCGTCGCACGATTTCAGCCCGCGCTGGAGCCCCGACGGCGGGCGCATCCTCTTCTCGTCGGATCGCACCGGCAGGTGGGGCGTCTGGATCGTGAATCCGACGGGCCAGGCGAACGGGCTGCAAGTGGTCGCGTTCGACGACGCGGGCGCCGTGGTCCTCACGCCGATCTTCACGCCCGACGGCTCGAGCATCATCGCCTCGTCGAACGGACGGGGCGGCTACCGCAGTCTCTGGCTCCTCACGAATCTTCCGCCCTTCGAGTTCTAGCCGCACGCCGCCGCGTGGCGGCCCCTCCGCCACTTTCCAACCGACGTCGATTCACCGCCGCGCTCACGCCGCCCAGGCGAGCGCGAGGAGCCCGGCGAAGAGCGCGGCCTTGATCCCCTGCGAGATCGCGCGGTAGCGCGGCGTCTTTACGCCGAGAGCCGCGAGCGCGCCGAGAAGGAGGAGGCCCGACGTCGGGAGCGCGGCCCACAGGTAGCGCGCGTCGAGCCCGCCGGCCGTCGCGGGGAGCGGGAGGAGGAGAAGCGCCGCGACGAGCCCCGCGCGCGCGGCGCGCGTGACGACGACCGCGCCCCGTCGGACGGCCCAGGTCGTTCGCCCGGAGGCCCGGTCGCCCGGCGCGTCCTCGAGTTGCTTCACGCACTCGCGCGCGAATTGCGCGGCGGCGGCGAGTGTCCCCGCGAGAAGGGCGAGATCGGCGCGGACGCCGCCCTGCGCGCCCCAGAGGACCGCGAGGAGCGTGAGCGCCGCGATGGCGAGCGGGCCGGCCGCGCCTCGGTCCTTGAGCCACGGGCTGTAGAGATAGAGGGCGAGCGCCGCCGCGGCCGCGATGCCCCACCCCATGCGAGACGGCGGGACGAGGACGAGAAGCGCCGCCGCGATCAGGAGCGCGCCCCACGCGACGCGCGACGCCGCGCGCGCGGAGAGTTCGCCCGACGCGACGGGACGGTCGGGGCGATTGAATCGGTCGGCGGCGAGATCGACGGCGTCGTTTCGCGCGTAGCCGAACGCGCCGATCAGCACGGGGACGAGGATCGCGGCGGGGCCGGCGGGCGCGTGCGCGAGCCGAGCGCCGACCCACGCCGCGAGCCCGATCGCGACGAGGTTGAGGGGCCGGACGAGGCGCGCGAGCGCGAGGAGCCGCGCCCCGCTCAGGCGGAGCGCCATCCGCTCACGTTCGCGCGGAAGCGGCGCGCGAGATCACGGAGCGCCGTCTCGCGCGCGGCGGCCCCGCCCTCGCCGTCGCGAGTCCAGGACGCGAGGAGCGGCTCGAGAAGGCTCGAACCCGCGACGACGCCCTCCGCGTGTTCACGATACGGCGCGAGGTCGGTGTCGGGCGTCATGCCGAATCCGAGCGCGCGCGGGAGACGCGTGGCGCGGCCGCATCGATCGAGGAGTTCCATCACGCCGGCGTCGCCCCCGCCCTGCCCCGTCACGCCGAGCCGCGCCACCACGTAGAGAAAGCCCCGCGCGCGCGCCGCGATCGCGGCGAGCCGCGCCTCGCCGGTGGTCGGCGCGACGAGCGTGATGGTGTCGATCCCCGCCCGGTCGAGCGCGGCCCACGTCTCGGGCTCCTCCTCGGGCGGCAGGTCGACGAGGATGACGCCGTTCACGCCGGCCTCG
>DASTSZ010000395.1:0-10082 GCA_035760425.1 Candidatus Eiseniibacteriota bacterium
AGGAAATGAGTCCCCCTGCCCGCGCGGCATCAAGCCCATGGGACGCAAGGCTCAAGGGGTACGGGCGAGGTCGAGGGAGAGCGGGGACGGACGCCTTCGAGCGGTTTTCAAGACCGCCGCCTTAAACCACTCGGCCACCCCTCCGCGCATGTAGCGTAGCAGCTTACCTGAAGGGGGCGTCGAAGCCGCCCGATCCTTCACATTCCATGAGCCGATTTCCCGCCTTCTTGCGCGTGAGTGCGTAAGAAGCGCGGCGGGAGCAAGGCAGGGACGGCTTCAGGCCTCACGCCGCAAGTCCATGCCCGAACACAACTTGGCTCGCGGACGGCCACGCCGGCTCGCCGCGAGCGAGGCTCCCGGAGGCTTCCCGATGCGCTCTCGCCCGACCCGCCCGACTCGTTGCTTGGACCTCCCCGCCGCCATCCTGCTCCTCGCGACCCTGCTTCTCGTGCGACCCGGCGTGTCCGCCGCGACGTCCTTCACCGTCGAGGGCGCCACGAAGGCCGGGGAGTATGGTACGTCGCTCGCCCTGGACCAGCAGGGCACGCCCAACATCAGCTGTATGCGGTTCGCCAACTATGTCGGCCCCTACACCGATTTCACCGACGGCGAGCTTCGGTTCGGTGTGAAGCGCGGCGGCGTATGGACATTCGAGACCGCGGACACCATCGGGTCGTGCGGCTGGCGCTCCTCGCTCGCGTTGGACTCGCGGGGCAATCCTCACATCTCGCACTGGGATTTCAAGAACCTCGGCATTCGCTATTCCACGAGGAACGGAAGCACGTGGACGAACGAGATCGTGGACCCGAGCGCGGGCGCGTACTCGTCCATCGTCGTGGACGCGAACGGCGCGCCCCACATCGTCTATGAAGGCGTGGGAGGCGCCGCGATCTACGCAAGGAAGCAGAACGGCGTGTGGATCTACCAGACGATCGAAACCCCGGGGCAATACCCTTCCCTCGCCCAGGATCCACAAGGGAACCTCGTGGTCGCCTACTACAACGGGGTCGGCCTTCGATGCGCCCGAAGGGTCAACGGCGCCTGGGTGATCGATGTCGTCGAAGAAGGGAACGGCACCGGTCCCTACTGCTCCCTTGCGTTGGACGGGGTTGGGAACCCCCGCATCGCCTATTACGACTTCAACACGCAGAGTCTCCGCTACGCCCACAAAGACGGTGACGTGTGGAGCGTCGAAGTCGCTCGGGCCGGGGTGCAGGTATTCGACAAGACGTCCCTCAAATTGAGTTCGGACGGGAGTCCCCAAATCGCCTATTACGGGGACGCGCCCGCCTATGCGGTGCAGTACGCGGAGAAGCGGAACGGCGTCTGGACCAACCAAGTCGTGCAATTGTACGCGGGCAACTCGCCGTCCATGGCGCTCGATGTCTACGGCAACCCGTGCATTTCGTATTTCGGCAACGGCGGAAGCATGATCGGATTCGCGGACGCCGCCGTGCACCTGGTTTCGCCGCGAGGGGGCGAACGCTGGCGCGCGGGGACCCAGGAGACCGTGCAGTGGAGCGGGCCCGGCCCCGTGGACATTCAACTGTCGCTGGACGGAGGTCTCACCTACACGACGCTGCTTCCGTCGGTATCGCAAAATACGGTCAGCGTGAACGTGCCGTCCGCCGAGTCGGAACGCGCGCGCATCCGGATCGTTCGCAACTCGCCCCTCTCGCGGTCCGAAAGCGCCGCGGACTTCTCGATCGCGTCCGACCTCGCGTCGCCCTGGTGGTCCTCCACGCTCGATGCGGCGGGGTCCCTCGGCTACTACACGTCCCTCGCGCTCGATGCGCAGGACCATCCGCGAATCGCCTACACCACCATCGCCGGAACGCTGAAGTTCGCGGCCCAGAGCGGCGACGCTTGGCTCGCCGAAGTCGTCGATCCCACGACCGTCGTCGGCTCCATCACCTCGATCGGCGTCGACCCGCTGGGAGACACGCACATCGCCTACTTCGATTACAACAACAGCGACCTCAAGTACGCGACCAAGAGCGGCGCCTCGTGGGCGCTCGAGACGGTGGATGCGGCGGGCAACGTGGGCTCGTTCCCGTCCCTCGGCTTCGACCGTCAAGGGACTCCGCACATCAGCTACTTCGACTCGAACTCCTTCAGCCTCAAGTACGCCCGAAAGATCGGCGGCACGTGGCAGTTCGAGACCGTCGACATCGGCGGAAACGTCGGCTCCCATAGTTCGATCGCCCTCGACGCCCTCGGCCGCCCACGCATCAGCTACTACGACGCGACGAACAGCTCGCTGAAGTACGCGAGCAAGAACGGTGCGACGTGGGTCACGGAAATCGCGGACAGCGCCGGAAGCCTCGGCTGGGCGACCTCGCTGGCGCTGGACCCCGAAGGTAATCCCTGTATCAGCTACTTCGACTGGGGGCGGGGCACCCTCCGCTACGCCACGAAGCGCGACGGCGCGTGGACCTGCGAGACGGTCGACGCGTCGGGCGCGGTCGGCCCCTACACCGTGATCGCCCTCGATGGCGTGGGGAATCCCCGGATCGCCTACTGCGACGAGTCGAAGCACGACCTCCTGTTCGCGCGGAAGGTGGCGGGCGTCTGGATGCGCGAAACCGTCGATGCGGCGGGAAGCGTGGGCCAGTACGTGGGGATGGCCCTCGATCGCCAGGGCAACGCGCACTTCAGTCATCTCGATGCGACGAACGCCGATCTCAAGTACGCGTCGGGCGCGGTCGAAATCGGCGGCCCGGCCCCGGGCACGCTGTGGCCCGTGGGCGCCACGCGCACCGTCACCTGGGGCGGAACGGGCCGCGTCGATCTCTCCCTCTCGGTGGACGGCGGCCAGACCTGGACGCTCCTGGCCGGCGGCCTGACGGGTGGGGCGTATCGCCTCCTCGTGCCTCACGCGCCCACCAAGTTCGCGCAGCTCAGGCTGGAGCGGGCCGTGCCCCACTCGATCAGCGTGACGCCGGGACTCTTCTCGATCGAGACATCCGTCGCGCTCCTCAACTTCACGGCGTCGATGGCCCCGGAAGGCGGCGTGCTCCTCGCCTGGAGCAGCGATCCCGGCCCCGCCGATCTGGCCGGCTACCGTATCGCGCGCGCGCTGCATGGCGGCGAGTTCCAGACGGTGGCCGCCATGACGCACGAAACGACGTATCACGACGCGACCGGAGGTCCGGGGGCGCGCTACCGGCTCTTTTCGATGAACGGGCTCGGGGAGGAACTGTTCCTCGGCGAAATCGCGACGCGACCCGCGAAGCCGTTGGTCGCGTGGCCGCTCCCCTACCGCGGCGGCAACCTCTCGATCGCGTTCGCGACTGCATCGGGTCTGGGCGGAGGGACCGCGCCGACGGATGTCGCCCTCTACGACATCCACGGCCGGCTGGTGCGCCGGATCGCCCACGGCGCGTTCGACGCGGGATACCACGCGACGTCTTGGGACGGTCGCGACCGGACCGGTCGAAGCGTCGCCGCGGGCGTCTATTTCCTCGTGAGCACGAGCGCGATGGGACATCGGGAAACGGCTCGCGTCGTGGTGCTCAAGTAGCCGGAGCGGGCCCGATGCGACGAAGAATTCCATGGTGGGCCGTTCTGGCCCTCGGTATCGCGTGGAGCGTCGGTTCGGCGAACGGAGACGCCGCCACGCTCTTCGGACTCGTCGACACGGGCGAGTTCTACGCCTCTTCGGACGGCGGTGCGACCTGGAGCGCGACCGGGACCATTCCGCTGCATGACGCGGTGGGACTCGCGGCCGGGGCGAGCGCGACGGACCTCTACATCGCGGGACGGTCCGGAACGGTTTATCGTTCGCCCGATGGCGGAAGCTCATGGGCCGCCGTGGGGGTGATTCCGGCGAGCGACGTGTCCGGTTTCGCCATCCAGTACGACGGATCGCTGCTCGCCCTCACCGAGACGGGATCCGTCTATCGCTCCGCCGACCAGGGCGCGACGTTCGCGGCGAGCGCCTCGCTCTCCGCGTCGAACTGGGTTGGCCTCGCGCGCGGCCCCCTGGGGCGGCTCTACGCCTGCACGCGAACCGGCGAGATCGTCGAGAGCCAGGACGGAGGCTCGACGTGGGCGACGGTCGCCGCGCTCGCCGTCTCGAACGCCGCCGCGATACGGAGGCGCGGCTCCGAGCTCTACCTCCTCACGGAAACGGGTGAAGTGGCGCGAAGCCTCGACTATGGACGGACGTGGCTCACCGTCGGAGCGATGGCATCGAGCGAGATGGTCGGGCTGGTCGAGATGGGGAGCAGCCTCATCGCGGCGGCAAGAACCGGCGAGGTCGCGACGTCCTCGAGCGGCGCGTCCTGGACTTGGGTGGGATCGATCAACCAGCTCTCCGTGATGGCGCTCGGCACCGACACGCCGCAGGCGACGGGAGTGGAGTCGGAACCAGCGAGCGCGCCTCGATTGGCGCTGCGGCCGCCGTCGCCCAACCCCAGCTTCGGGGCGAGCGGCTCGATCTTCTCCATCTCCCTCTCGGCGCCCGACTTCGTCCGGGTCTCGCTCTACGATCTGGCAGGACGCTTGGTCGCGGCCCGGCCGGCCGAATGGGTCGCCGGCTCGGCCTCCTTCCGCTGGGCCCCTGAACCGCTCGCGACGGGCACCTACTTCGCTCGATTCACGACCGGCTCCGGCCGAGTCGCGAGCGTGAAGTGGACGATCGTGCGGTAGCGCGGGCCGAGTCGGACCCTGCTAGACTCAAGGGTGGGCTCGCCACACAAGGCGAATCGGATCGCGATATGTCCATTCCCGACGCGGACTAAAAGGGGGGCAGCGGTGAGGATCGCAACGGCAGTCGCACTCGCGATGATCCTCGGCGCGGCGCCGGTCGTCTCCGGCGCAACGGAGGCTCCGGATTCCACGGGGGGCGACGGGATCGACGCACTCCTGGCTCACGCCCTCGTGACCCAGCTCGACGCCAGGGCCGCCTTCGAATGCACGACCAGCCTGCTCTACACGAAGCGCAGGACCCACGACCAAGGAGTTCCTCCCTATCTCGACGCGAGCGCCAAGGAACTCTCGGCGGATATCGAGCGGTTGAAGGCGGCGCGCTCGGACGACCCCGATCGGGAGATCCTCCGCACGCGACTACTCGCCCGCCTCGAGAACCACCGGGAGGCCGTCGGTCTTGCGACCCAGGCGATCCTCGCGGCGGCGGTCGCCGGCGGCTGGACATCGGG
Organism: Candidatus Eiseniibacteriota bacterium; assembly: GCA_035760425.1. Taxonomy (GTDB): domain Bacteria; phylum Eisenbacteria; class RBG-16-71-46; order SZUA-252; family SZUA-252; genus SZUA-252. The sequence continues at coordinate 5,163 of DASTSZ010000395.1, forward strand.
GACGAACGAAGTGTTGAACCGGTCCTGGACCGCTTATCGGGCGGGCCCCTCGGTCGACACCTTGGAGATCAGAGTCTTTTCGGAGTCCGCCGCTATACGGAGCGCCCTGCCACGGGGCGCGCTCCAAGTCGCGGGGATCGTCCAAGACTCCAGCGGGTATCGACTCGGGTGCGTGCCGTGGGCCAGCGCGCCCATGCGCATCGCGGCCGTGAGCAAGGGTTCCCGGGCCGAGCGCCTCGGCCTGCTGGCGGGCGATGAGATCGTCTCGGTCCATGGCGGGCCGGTTGCATCGATCATCGATCTGAAATCGAACCTCGTGGCGCTCGCGGGCAAGAAAGTCGAGATCGTTGTGAAACGCGACGGCGGCCAAGTTGTGTTACACCCGAAGGTGCCGGCGGGCGCGGCCAGCTATGCGGAGGTGCGCCGCGAGCTCGAGCAGCAGTACCAGAAGCTCGTCGAGGCGTACGGCCTGCAGGACGACAAAGCCATCGCGGGCATGTTCACGGAGGACTTCCATATCATCTTTCCCAACGGACAGATCATGGATGCGCAGGAGGCGGAGGCGTTCTACGGGAGAAGCACGCAGGGGGTGGGGCCCATTGAGGCCCGGTACGCCATCCGGGGGCTCACGATATCGGAGAATCGGCTGATCGCGGTGGCCGAGGTGTTCCAGGAGTTCAAATGGATGCGCAAGGAGGCCGGAACCACCCGCACGACGAGCTCCCGCCAACTGATGCGGCAGACGTGGTCGAAGACCCGGCAGGGCTGGAAGCTCAAATCGACCGACCAAATCCGGGACGAGAAGTGATTCTATTTCGGCACGTACCGCATCGCCACCGCCCCCGAGCCGTACTCCAGCCGGCTCACGAGCCTCAAGTCGACGTGCTTCGATAGCCCCGCGAACAGCGTCCGGCCGTGGCCCGCGACCTTGGGGTGCACGACGAATTCGTACTCATCGATCAATCCCAGCTCCGCCAACGCCATCGGGAGCGTCACGCCTCCCACGAACAATTCCCCGCCCGGCTCCCGCTTGAGCCGCCGGACGGCCTCGCCCAAGTCCCCGCGCAGGATTTCCGCGTTCCAATCGACCCGCTCCAATCGGCTCGACACGACGTACTTCTTGGCCGCGTCGATCGTCCGGGCGAAGGGTTCCGTCCACTCGGGCATCGTCACGGTCCGCGTCGCGAGCCGCCACGCGTCCTCCATCATCTGGTACGTCACGCGGCCGAAGAGGAGCGCATCGGCTCGGGCGATGGTCTCCATCGCGCGGCGATGGAGCTCTTCGTCCGGGTCGATCACACGATGATCGCAACAGCCGTCCAACGTGACGTTGATGGAATAGCGGAGGGGTCTTGTCATGTCGGGTCACACGAGGCCGGCCAAGTGGTGAACGACGTGCGTCAGCCCGTGGGCGATCATGGCCGACTCCAGGCCGTATCTCCAGAAGAGGTATCCGAACAGCAACCCGAAGCCCGAGTTGACGCCCACCACCCATGTCACCGAGGGGACGTCGAGAGGTCCGGCCAGAAAGGCGGCCGCGGGCAAGTGGCCGGCTGCGAACACGAGGGCGCTCACCGCGATGGCGAGCCACACCAATCCGGCCCCGGGACGCGCGCGGCGGCGGAGCACCCACGTATACGCCAGCCATACGAGTGCCGCCATCAGTCCCCATCGCAGAAGCAACTCCTCGGTGAATCCCCCGTAGAGCACGCGGGCGAACAGTGGCAGCGCGAGCCGCTCCTGCACGGGCGCCAACGTGGTCGGAACGAACCGCCATGTCATGAAAAGGAAGAGGCCGCCGAGCAGCCCCGCGACGAGCCCCGGCCCCAGCAGAGCGCGAACGACCGGCCCGCAGGGGCGCCGCTCGAGCGCGGCCCGTAGGAGCGGGGCGTCGAGGCCGACCGTCGGCGCGAGGGCGACGCCGCCCCAGGCCGCGAGAGCGAGGATGACGGCGCTCTGACCCAGGCTCAGCAGCATGACCGCCCACGGCGGCATGGGGAGCGGGTCCTTCATGGGCAGCTGCGCGAGCAGGGATGGGATCAGGGTGACGGTGACGGCCACGACGCCCGCCATGCCGAGCGCCCAGAGCAGCGCGGCGAGGCGAAGCCGCGGCACCGGAGTCTCGAAGCTCGAGCGTCCTCCCCCCGGCGCGGGCGCGGCGCGATCGTCCATCAATGAGGGCACTCGTTCTTCAGGTAGACCGCACGGAATCGTCCCTTCACGGTGATCGTGGAACCGTGGGACGTCTCGCTCTCGAGCGTCGCATCGACGCTGAAATCCAAGGACGTCGTGCTCGCGCCGCACTCGAATGAGTTGAGCGTAATGGTTCCCGCGGCGAACTCCGTGCTGCTGCTGTATTCGCCGAAATGCGCGAAGAGCGTGACGTAAGGCACGGCGTGCGGCGGCACCGGGTGCGTCGGAAGCGTGTGGACCGACCCCTGCGTGGTGGCGTCGATGAGAACCTCGATCACCCACGACTTCTTTTGGAGTGTCGGGTCGTAGTAGATGACGCGGATGACGCGCTCGTTGATGAAGCCGGGATCGTAGAGGCCGCAGCAGGTGATCGCCGAGTCCCCCATCTCGATGACGGATCCGTCCCCGGCGCGGAAGACCAGCGAGTCCTCGACGAATGGCGTGGGGGGCGGCGAGGGAGGCGGGCTGATGGGAGTGACGGGGCGCTTCTCATCGTCGTCGCCACCGCAGCCTGAGAGAAACAGTGCTGAGCCGAGCAACGCGGCGATCAACCATGGAAGGCGCAGTCGTGAACCTCTCGTGACCATTCCGAACCCCATCTCACCAGGCGCCGCTCGACGATCGACAGCCGAGCAAGATGCTACTCCTTTCGGCGCCGTTTCGCCCGCTTCGAGCGCCCGTATGCGTACAGCGCCCGCCGCATCGGATCACATGCGGACATTTCTTTCGGTGGCCCAATCCGCGCTACCGCAACGCTCGGCGCGAGATAGCCGCCGACGCCTCCGGCGGCACGGAAAATGCCCGCTTTGGAAGTCGGCTGATCGATCGGCCGTGTGGAGGTGACCATGCCGCTCTTGCTGTCGATTTGCATCGTATTGGCGACGGCCTCGGCGGTCGTCGTCGCGGTAGTGGCGATCCGCGCCCTCGCTCTCTTCGGCCGCGCCTCGCGGGAGTTGGAGCAGAGCGCACAGAGCCTTCGCGACTGTGCGGCGCAAGCGAAGTCGACGGGACGCGAGGTGGAGCACTTGATCGCTTCGCTGCGAGAGGTGGTGCCGCCGGTCCGCCGCGCCGCCCAAGCGTTCGGCCAGGTTGGCGAGCGCGCCGCGGAGTTGAGCGCCGCGGTGTTGAACGAGGTGGAGACGCCTATTCGGAGGACGATGGATCTCATCCGCGGCGCGCAGGCAGGCGCCGGCTACTTCCTCAACCGGCTCGCCCGCAACGGGCCTGCCGCCAAGAACGGAGGTAACTACGATGAACGAGCAAGATCGCACCAATAAAGTGTTGGTCGGATTCCTGTGCGGCGCGGCGGTCGGCGCCGGCATCGCGCTTCTCACGGCGCCCGCGTCCGGCGAAGAAACGCGGAAGCGGATCGGGGAGACCGCGCGGAAGGTGGCGGGCACCACGCGCGACCGATTCAATCGGATCCGCGGGCGAATCGACGAACTGGGCCATGATCTTCACGACAGCGTGGCTCACGGCGTCGAGGAGATGCGCGACCACTCGAGATGAGCCGCATCGTCGAAGCAGGGCGAGACCCGTGCGCGGTCGCGCGGGCCTCGCTCGTGCTCGGCGCCCCCTAGCGCGGCAGCCCCTCGATCCCGATCTGCACGCGCCGGCGAAATTCGAGCGGCTGTGCGATGCGCTCGAATCGCTCCGGCGTCCCGCCCGTGCCGTGAATCGTCACCTTTCCGAATCCGAGCATCCGTCCGATCGGCGACTCCTCGACGGCCACGCTCTCCACCTTCGCCAGCAGCACCTCCGTCGTCCGGATCGTCATGACTCCGGTCTTGATCAGCACGCGGCGGCTCGTGACGGTGATCTCGGTCGCCTTCCAGCGGATGGCGCCCGCGGCGAGCCAGGCGGAGCCGATCAGCATCAGGATCGCGCCCGTCACGAGGAGCGCCGTCGACATCGAACCGTCCGCGCCCCGTCCCACGAAGGCGAAGACCAGGAGCGCCGTCCCGCCGAGATCGCAAAGCCCGCCGAGTAACAGCGCGGGGGCGAAGACGATCCAGTGAAGCCGGGTCCGGTACGCGACGGTTTCCCCCGGAACGAGACTCGCATCGACGTAGCCCATGCATCCCTCCACGGTGGCGGGCACGCCGCGGGCGAGGGCCCACGGTCGTGCGGCGTTCGAGCGCGCTCAGGGTAGCCTATTTCTCGAGGGGTGACCGTGCGGAAACGTCGATCCCGCGCCGGCCCGAACCGGCGCCGGCGCGGGGCTTCCTTTAGGTGTGACGAATCACGCGGAGCAGCGAGATCAACACCGCCGCGCCGACGAACGCCGTGATCAGGAGTCCGAGCATCCCGGGTGCGGTGATTCCGAGGACGCTGAAGAGCCAGCCGCCGAGGAGCGCCCCGATGACGCCGACGACGATGTCGCCGATGAGGCCGTAGCCGCCGCCCTTCACGAGATTCGACGCGAGCCAGCCGGCGCAGAGGCCGATCAGCAGGAACCAAACCAGGGTCGTGGTCGACATGTCGGTAACCTCCACATTCGGGTTACACGCAGCCGGCTTGGTAGATATGCACAACGCGGGCCAGGCGGCGGGCCTCGGAGCGGAAAGATTCTCCCGAAGCTAGGACGAACGCTCTCGGTACATCGGAGAGTCCCGGGCGCCGAAACGCGAGGGCCCGCGCCGGACCCGCCGGAGAAGGCTCCCCACCTCGCTCCGACGTCCCGGCCACGGGCCTCGCGTTGCAGCTACTTCAACCTCACATCTCGAC
>DASTSZ010000396.1:0-2937 GCA_035760425.1 Candidatus Eiseniibacteriota bacterium
GGACGGCGGCTACTACCTGATCGGGGTCTCGCGCCCGGTCTGGGCGATCTTGGAGGGAATTCCCTGGAGCTCGGACGGCGTGGCGAGCGCCACGCGCGAGCGGGCGGCCGAGGCGGCCGTCTCGCTCGCGGAACTCGAGGCGTGGTACGACGTCGACGACGAGGAAACGCTCCGGCGCGCGCTTGCCGATTCGGATCGGCGAAGCGCGCTCGGACGGTGGGGCGCTACGAGCCGGCTTTGACCTTCGCGAGTTCGCCGCGAATCGCGTCGGAGTGCGGGCCGGTCGGCTCGAGCTTGAGGTAGGTCTCCCACGCTTCGATGTTCGTCTTCCGGTCGCCCAGCGCGCCCGCCACGACGCCCATGTTCAACCACGCGTTCTTGTGGTCGGGCTTCTCCTTCGTGACGCGTTTCATCTCGGCGAGCGCTTTGTCGTTCTGGCCGATCGTGTGATAGGCGATGGCGCGATCGACGCGCACGTCGGCGAGCGTGGGGTCCTTGTCGAGCGCGGTGCTGTAGTGCTCGATCGCCTGGTCCCACTTGCCCGAGTCGAACATGAGATTCCCGATGCCGACGTTCGCCTCGACGTTCGTCGGATCGCTGGCGAGCGTCGTGCGGTACTTGCCGAGCGCTTCGATGACGCCGGGGAGCATCTGGGTCTGCTCCATCCCGCCGGCCGGCGCGCCCGCGCCGGTCGCGCCCGCCATGATGTCGGCGGGCCCCGTCGCCATGCCGCTGTCGTCGCGCGGCGCCACGGCCGCGCGCAGCGCGTAGCCGACCGCGCCGCCCACGACGAGCCCGATCACGAGGAACGCCCAGGGAGGAATTCCGCCGCCGCCTCGCGGCGCCGGCGCGTGCGACGCGCCCTTGCCCGATCGCGGCGAGGCCGCTCCGCGCGGCGCGCCTCCGGAGTGTCCGCCGGATTCAGGAACGATATAGGCGCCGCACGCGTCGCAACGAGTCATGCCGGCGGGCAGTCTCTCGCCGCAACGGGGGCACGTGAAGGTGTTCGCGTGTTGGCTCATGGGGAGGAGTCTAGCGGGACCCGCGCGCGACGGCAACGGGGACGCGTCTGGTCCCCTCGTACCATCGGCGGTACGACGAACGCTTGCCGCGCCGCCGCGCGCTGGCCTATTCTCGATGAACGCGTGACTTCACCCTCCTTCATCGTCGCCCAGGTCATGGGGCAATCGGCCCTCCTGTGGGACGGACGCGCCCTGCACGAAGCGACTCTGGCCGGCCGGATGAAGCGCGGCGCGGCGAAGTCGCGCACGAACACCCTCGCGGTCGGCGATCGCGTCGAGGTCGAGGCGCCCGAGTCGGGCCCCTGGCAGATCGTCGGTGTCGGCCCGCGCGACACGAAGCTCGAGCGCGCGGCGGGCGGACACGGCGCCTATCAGCGAACGCAGATCATCGCCGCCAACGCGAAGCAGGCGCTCATCGTCGCGTCGCTCAAGGACCCGCCGTTCCGTCCCGGACTCGTCGACCGCTGGTCGCTCCTCGCGCACCGGGGCGGGCTCACGCCGCTCCTCGCGTTGAACAAGGCCGATCTCGGGACGCAAGCGGAGGCCGACCAGGCGGTGGCCGAGGCATGCATCCCGCTCGAGGCGATTCGCGTGAGCGCGGCGACGGGCTTCGGCATCGACGAACTTCGGCGGCACTTGATCGACTCGGTGACGGTCCTCGTCGGACATTCCGGCGTCGGAAAGTCGTCGATCCTCCGGCTCCTCGTTCCCGACGCGGAAATCGTGACGGGCGAAGTGAGCGAGAAGAGCGGAAAGGGACGGCACACCACGAGCAGCTCGCGGCTCTACTCGCTCCCCGAAGGGGGACTCCTCATCGACACGCCCGGGGTCCGAAGCGTGGTCCTCGGCGAGACGCACGCGTCGGAAGTCGCCTCCGTCTTCCGCGAGATCGCCGAGGCCGAGCCCTGCCGCTTCCGCGAATGCACGCACCGCATGGAGCCGGGATGCACGGTGCTGGCCGGCGTCCAATCGGGCGCGGTGCCCGCCATCGTCTATCAGCGCTACCGGAAACTCCTCGAAGAGGCGGACGTCCGATGACGCGCGACGAAGTGCTCGACCGGCTCGGCGAACTGATGATCGTGGGCGTGCCGGGCACGTCGCTCGACGCGGAGACCGAGGCGACGCTCCGCCGCATCCGCCCGGCGGGCGCCATTCTCTTCTCCGAGAACTACGCCGACGCGAACGGCGCCGCGCGGTTCACGCGCTCGCTCCACGCGCTTCTTGGAACGCCCGACCTGCCGGCGCTCCTCACGGTCGACGAAGAGGGCGGCATCGTCTCGCGCCTCTCCCACTTCTGGGAGGTGCCCCCGCCGGCGCGCGCGGTCGCGTCGTCGGGCGGTCCGCCGCTCGTGAAGGATCTCGCGGCCCGGACGGGACGGCGGCTCCTCGCGCTCGGCTTCAACCTGGATTTCGCCCCCTGCCTCGACATCGACTCCAATCCGAAGAATCCGGTGATCGGCGTTCGCTCCTTCGGCGAGAACCCCTCGCAGGTGACCGCCTGCGGGCGCGCCGCCATCGAGGGGTTCCTCTCCGTCGGCGTCATTCCCGTGGCGAAGCACTTCCCCGGCCACGGCGACACCTCGCTCGACTCCCACGTCGCGCTCCCGCGCGTGGAGGCCGACGAACGTCTCCTCGCGCGACGCGAACTGAAGCCCTTCGAGGGCGCCATCGCCTGCGGCGTCCCGATGGTGATGACGGGGCACATGCTCGTGCCCGCGCTCGAACCCGATTCGAAGACGACGGCGACCCTGTCGCGCGCGATCGTCACGGGCCTCCTCCGCGAGAAAATGAAGTTCGACGGCGTCGTCGTCACCGACGCGCTCGAGATGGCGGGGGCGACGTCGCTCGGCTCCTATGGCGAGGTGGCGGTGCGGGCGATCGAGGCGGGCGTCGACCTGCTTCTCTACTCGAAGTT
>DASTSZ010000397.1:0-7056 GCA_035760425.1 Candidatus Eiseniibacteriota bacterium
TCGTCCAGGCGCGTGAACGCGACGGCGGAGCCTCGTTCGGAGGGGCGGGTGGTGGTGACCTCGACGAGGGGGCTCGCGATCGGCTGGGCTTCGAGCAGGATCTCGACTTCGGACTCGGTGGCGCCGATCGCGCTTGTCACGGGCCGATACCCGAGGCGGAGCGCTTCCAGCGTGCCCGCGCCGTCGCCGGCGGGTTCGAAGCGGAAGCGGCCCGATGCGTCGGTCACGGTTTCGCCGGCGCCCGGCCCGGTCCAGCGAACCCGGACTTCCGCCAGGGGCGAGCGCGAGGCGGCATCGAGCACGCGGCCGGAGAGCGATGTGCGAGGGGTTTGCGCGTCGGCCGGTCCGCTCGGCAGGAACATGCCGCCGAGCACGAAAAGCCCGAACAGTAGGAACGCGTGGACCGAGCGGGACGATCGGAGTGAAAGGATGCGGGACTTCATGGTGACGCCTTTCCGCCGAAAACAAATCGGCCGCCACCAGCAGAGGTCGCGGCACGGACGGCGATTCGACGTCAGTTCCGTTTCCCTACGCTGGAATGACCCAGTTCAGGTTCTTAGGGTGTGATCTCAGGCCGGGATTTCTGCCCCGGCCACCCCTAACGGTGAGGCTTCAGCATCGCGCCGGGCCGGCGCGGCTGTCAAGCGGTCACTGGGTGGCGAAGGACGCGATGTCGGACTGCGCGGCGGGCCGGTCGGGAAAGAGGACGGTGAGGCGCCAGTGGTAGCCGGTTTGGGGCGCCAGCTTGGAACGAAGCGCGGGCGGGATCGTCCAGGCGTTCGTCTTGAGCGAATCGCTCGAGAAGAGCGAGTCGTCGGTGGCCGTCATGACGAGCACGCGATAGGCGGCGGCGCCGTCCACGACGCGCCAGCCCAACTGGATCCGGTCGGGCTCGCTGAACATGGAGGTCATCTCGTAGAGGATCGGGCCCTGGTCGGGTTGCTTCGGGACGGGTGGACCGTGCTCGACGGGCCCGCCGGGCCGAAACCCGAGCCAAAGCCCGGCGCCGCCCACGACGAGGGCGAGTAGCGCGACGATTAGTACGGTTGTGGCGTCCCTGCGGTTTGCCATGGCTCCTCGGCCGGTGCTACGCTGAACTCATTCACTGCCGACCGCGGCACACCCTACACCAGCCGGAGCCGATCGTCATCATGTCCCGCGCGGTCATTCTCGCCAACGGAGTCGCCCCGGAGTCGGCCACGATCGAGGCCGCGCTCGAGGGCGCGTCGCTCTTCGTCTGCGCCGACGGCGGCGCGAACACGGCCCGCGAGCTGGGCCTCGCGCCCGACGCCATCGTGGGGGACCTCGACAGCGCGTCGCGCGAGACGTTGAAGCACTTCGCCGACGTGCCGCAGATCAAGGACGCCGACCTCGAGCGCACCGACACCGAAAAGGCGATCGAGTACGTGCTTTCGCGCGGCCCGCACGAAGAGATCACGCTTCTCGCGGCGAGCGAGGGGCGCCTCGATCATCTCCTCGGCCACCTGTCGCTCCTTCGCAAGTTCGCCGCGCGAACGACGGTGGTGCTTCGCGACGATCACGGGCGATCGTGGCTCGCGAGCGGGAACGTCGAACTCGATCTCCCGCTCGGTACGACCGTTTCCTTCTTCGCGGTGGGGGCTCCGGCGGAGGGCGTGACGACCGAGAATCTCCGGTTCGCGCTCACGGACGCGACCATGGCGCTCGGCGGGCAGGATTCGATGTCGAACGTGACGAGCGGGAGACCGGCGCGCATTCGCATCGCGCGCGGCGAACTGCTGATCAGCGTGGTTACGCGCCCGTAGTCGGGGAGGGTGTCCAGCCCGTCGGGCCGAACGGCCGCGGCGAGGCCGCGCGCGGCACCGAAATCGAGACCGTCGTTCCCTTCCCCTCGCCCGCGCTGTCGAGACGCACCGAGCCGCCCATCGCCTCGATCAACTGCTTCACGATGACGAGCCCGAGCCCGGTGCCGCCGAACTTCCGCGTCGTCGTCGAGTCGGCCTGGGAGAACTTCTTGAAGAGGCGTCCGCGGCGCTCCTCGGCGACGCCGATCCCCGTGTCCGCCACGTCGATTTCGACGAAGGGCGATCCCGGCGACGCGCTCACGCTCACCTTCACGCCTCCCTCCGGCGTGAACTTGATGGCGTTTCCGATCACGTTCACGAGCACCTGGCGAAGCCGCGCCTCGTCGCCCAGGACGCGGATGCCGGATTCCACCTCGGGCATCGTGAAATCGAGAATCTTCTGCCTCGCCTGGACCTCCATCGTCGCCTTCACGTCGGCGAGGATCGGCGCAAGCGCGACCTCGCGGCAATCGACCTGAAGCCGTCCCGCCTCGATGCGCGCGAGGTCGAGCACGTCGTTGATCAGTCCGAGCAGGTGCTTCGCGCTCTTCAACGCGTGGCCGAGCAGCTCCTGACGCTCCGTCTCGCTCTCGCAGACGCCGTCGAGCACGAGGTTCAAGAACCCGATGATCGAGTTGAGCGGCGTCCGGAGTTCGTGCGAGGTGTTCGCCAGGAATTCGCTCTTCAATCGGTCGGCGGCGCGAAGTTCCTCGACGACGCGCTCGAGTTCCTGGTTCTTTTCCTCCAGCTCCGCCTGATGGAGCGTCAGCGCCTCGAGGAGCCGAACGTTCTGGATGGCGGTGCCGAGCTGATAGGTCACCGCGCGGAGCAGCTCGGAATTGTGCGTCGTCAGTTTCTCGCCTTCGACGCTCAGGATCGAGATGACGCCGACGACATCCCCCGCCGCGAGGAGCGGCGCGTGGACGACGGTCGCGATGCTTCGGTCGAGGAGTTCGGAGGTCGCGACCTGCTCGCGCGTTTCGATGGCGCGAAGCACGCCCGGGTTGATGGCGTCGGGAATCATCCGCGTGGAGAGCCGGAGCGTCGGATGGAGGTAGGACGCTTCGCCCACCAGCGCGAGTCGCCCGCCGTCGGCCGATTCGTAGCGGTGGATCCAGCAGGCGTCGACCTCGAGGCCTTCGACGATCTGGCGCGCGGCGGCGCGGAGCATGGTGCCCGGCTCGACGCTGCTTCCGGTGGCGACGGCCAGGGCCGACAACGCCGAAAGTTCCGCGGCGCGACGGCTCGACTCGGCTTCGATCCAGCGCTGCTGGCCGAGTTCGGTGATCGTTCCGACGTAGCGAACGGCGCCGTCGGCGCTCGGCGCGACGGCGGTGACCGAGACCATCATCGGGCTCGCGTCCGCCACCGACGTGCGGACGTCGAGCTGCCCGAGCCACGAGCCGTTCGCGTCGACTTCGCCGAAGATTCGATCTTCGAGTTCGTCGGGCGACTCCGAGAAGAGGAATCGGCGAAGCATCGCGCCGCGGAGGAGCGCGGGCGCGAGTCCCGTATGTTCGGCCACGGCGCGATTCGCTTGGATGATCGTCCGGTCCTCGGCGAAGAGGATGAGGCCGACCGGCGCGCGGTCGAAATGCTCGACCAGCACGTCCGCGATGCCCGGAAGCGCCGCGGTGATCGCCTTCCCGGAGAGCTGCGTCATCGCCGAATCCTCGAACAGGGGGAATCGTAGGAGTCCGAACGGTTTATCGGCGGTTTACTCGGCGTTCTGGACGGGGAAAAGGGCGCGGGGCTATCCTCCGGCCAGCCGCCAGGATGCGGCATGAGGCGTACGGACGAGGGGGACGGGCATGACGAAGGTTTCGGCGGGCGTGGCGGCGGGGCTCCTTCTCGGAGCGGCGCAGGGATTCTGGATGGCGGGCTCGGACTCGACCGGGATGGCGACCTTTCTCTCGGTCCTCGGGCGGGCCTCGCAGGGGATCATCAACGGCGTGCTCGTGGCCTACGCGCTCAAACCGAAGGCGCCGCTCTGGCGGGGCGGATTGGTCGGGGGCGCGTTGGGCGGGCTGCTCGGCGGATTGGCGGGGATCCCGGCGCAGGAGTGGACCCAGATCGTGCCGTGGAGCGCGGTGGTGGGCGTCGGATGCGGCCTCGCGGCCGCGAGGGCCGGCCGCTGAGCGGTCCGACCCTCGCGATGCGCGCATAGGAACGTCGAGAACTACGGCGCCGGCTTCGTCGACGCCGGCTTCGCTTCCACCTTCGAGGGATCGCGCCCGACCGCGACGCGCGTGTAGCCGTCGAGGCGGAAGTACTTCTTCATCACGTCCCGCACCTGCTCGGGCGTCACCGCGCGCAACTTCTCCGGCATCGTCTCGCCGAACTCCCACCCGAGTCCCGTCATCTCCCAGTAGGCGAGGCGCGACGCGAGCTGCCGATTCTCCTGGCTGCGAAGAATGTGGCGCGAGATCGACTTGTCGACGCTGTTCTTCACTTCCGCCGCGGTCGGCGGCGTCTTCTGGAAGGCCTCCACGTCGCCCAGCACGCCGGTCGACGCCATGGCGAAATTCGAGGGCGTCACGCCCATCTCGTTCTGCACCGACGACTGCCCCATGCGGTCCGCCATGTAGAACCACGAGCGGTAGGCCACGCCCTTCTCGTAGACGTACTTGAAGAAGAGCTTGTCGCCGATGAGGGCGGTCGCCACGCGGAGCGCGGGATAGTCGGGATCGCGCACCGAGCAGCCGAGCCAGCCCGTGTTGTAGGTGATCTGCTCCTGCTCCTTCGTCTCGAAGATCGGCTGCGCCGCGGCGGCCGGCTCGTCTTTCGCGCCCCCCACTTCCACCGGCACGCCCTTCTTCAGCGTGCCGAACGTCTTCGTCGCCGTCGCCAGGAGCGCGTTCGCGTCGAAGTCGCCGACCACCGAGACGATGAGATTCGAGCCGCAGATCATCGTGTCGTAGGCGCGGCGAAGATCGGCCGCCGTGATGGCGGCGAGCGAGGCCGTGTCGCCGAGCACTTGGCGGCCGTAGGGCGACTTCGGATAGAGCACGCGATAGAAGTGCGCGTTCGTGTACTCGAACGGGCGGTCGCCGAGGCTCTTCGCCTGCTGAATGAGATCCTCGCGCACCTTCCGGACTTCCTCGGCCGGGAAGGTCGGCGCCAGCAGCACGTCGCGGTAGAGCGACCACGCGGCGTCGAAATTCGCCGACGGCGCCTGCCAGGTCACGCTTCCCCACTCCTCTTCGCCGCCGGTGCCGAGCCGCATGCCGAGCGAGGCCGCGCGATCGGAAATCTCGCGCGCCGTCCGCGCCCCCGCGCCGCGCCGAAGGAGCGTCATCGCCATGTTCGAGACGCCGCCCTTCCCCGCGGGTTCGATCCAGAGCCCGCCGCGCGCGACCGTCTCCACGGCCACGATCGGGATCGCGTGGTCTTCCTTCAAGAGGAGCGTCACGCCGTTCGGAAGCACTTCCTTCCGCACCTTGGCGCCGGCCGTCTGCGCGACCACGGTTCCGCTCGGCCATCCGGCGCGCCACGAATCGAGCATCCCGCGAATCTCGGCTTCCGACGGACCGGTCGTCCCTTCCGGGCGAACCACCGAGTAGGAGGCGAGGTCGGCGGTGAAGTAGGTGCGTACCACGCGCCGGACGTCCTCCGCCGTCACGCTCTGGAGAAGCCGCGGCCAAAGCGCTTCCATCGTGACGTCCGACATCAGCTCGTTCAGACAGAGCCGCTCGGCGCGCGAGAAGGGCGTCTGGGCGTCGAAGACGTAGGCGTTCACCAACTGGCTCTTCACGCGATCGAGTTCCGCCGCCGGGACAAGCTCGTTCGCGAGGCGTTTCAATTCGTCGCGCACGACGCCGAAAACCTTCGCCTCGTTCGCCGGCTGCACGGTCGTGTAGACGCAGAACATGCCGGGATCGCGCCGGACTTCGAGATCGGCGCTCGTCTCGATCGCCAGATTCTCCTTCTCCTTCAGCGCGCGGTAGAGGCGCGAGGAAGTCCCGCCGCCGAGGAGCGACTCGAGCACGGTGAGCGCGGGCGTATCGGGGCTCGCGTGCGGCGGCATGTGGAATCCGAGGATCGACTGCGTGTTCGGCGTCTTCAGCGTCTCGACGCCCATGCGGAACTCGGTCTGCGGCTTCTCGACGTCACCGAGTTCGAAGTCGTCCTTGCCGCGCTTGTAGGGCGCGAACGCCTTGGCGAGTTTGGCGTGGAGCGTCTTCGTGTCGAAGTCGCCGACGGCCGCCAGGATGATCTGGTTCGGCACGTAGCGCTCTTCGTAGAACGTGCGGAAGGTGGCGAGCGAGGAGTGGAGGATCGCCTCCTTCAAGCCGATCGTGTCCCGCTTGTAGGGATGGTCGCGGAACATGAGCCGCTCGATCTGATAGTAGACCTTGTAGTCGGGCCGATCCTCGCCCTGGTTGTACTCCTCCATGACGACCTGGCGTTCCTTGTCCACCTTCGCCTGCGTCAGTTGGAGGCCCATCCACGCGTCGACCGAGCGCCAGAGCGCCTCGTCGAGATTCTGCGTCGGCGCGGTGAAGCCGTAGCAGGTCCAATCGTTCGTGGTGTAGCCGCCGCTCTCGTCGCCGATCCGCTGCATCTCCTTCCGGAACTGAAGCTCGCCCTGCTTCGCGGAGCCGCCGCGGAAGATGAGGTGCTCGTAGTAGTGGCTGAGTCCGGAGAGCGTGGGCGTCTCGGTGCGGCTTCCGCCCTTCACGAAGATGCAAACGCCGACGAGCGGTTGGCGTGATCCTCTTGGAGCAGGATCGTCAGGCCGTTCGGGAGGACTTCCTTCTGGACCGGAGATGCGGCCCACGCGGCGCCGGCGGTGAGCGCCGTGGCGGCGACGGCGAGCGCCAGGGCGGGACGGAGAAGACGCGAAACCATCATGCCTCCTTGGAGTGATCGGCGAAGGGCGCCGCGGCCGGCGGGTGCGAAGGCCGGTCCCGCGCCGCGGAACCGGCCTGTTGGATACTCGGATGAATCGGAATCGTTGATCAGGGTTGGGCCAGGATTCCCAGGACCTCGCCTTCCTCGGGGAATCGCCCGACCTGCTTCTTCGAAAAGACGAGTTTGTCGTCGACTCGGACTTCGAAGATCCCGCCCGATCCGGCGACGAGCGTCGCGTCGACGCCCAGGTGCTGCTTCAGCTCGGCCGCCAAACTGGAGGCCCGGGACTTATATCCTCACTCGGTGCAGTAGCGAATCTCGATCTGCATGGCGATCCTCCCCATGGTGGGCGCTGGAATGGGTCGATTCTCCGCCTGGG
>DASTSZ010000398.1:0-6253 GCA_035760425.1 Candidatus Eiseniibacteriota bacterium
ACGCCTACCGCGACGGCGAGTTGGATCTGGAGAAGCGCGGCCTCATCGAGGCGCATGTCCTTTCTTGCAGTGCCTGCCAGGCGCGCCTCGACGATACCTCGGACGCGGAGGGGATGCTGCGCCAGGGGCTGCAGGACCCGAGCGACGACTACTTCGAGGCGATGACCGAATACGTGATGGAGCGGGTGGAGGGCGGAGGCCACGCGGCCACGGCGGCGGCGCCGCCGCGGCCGAAGCGCGAGCCCGCCGCGGCGGCGCGGCCGGCGGAACCCGAGGCGCGCGACGCGCGGGCCGGGCGGCGCAAGAGCTTCGACGACGGCCCCCGGGGCCGCGCGCCCGGGCTGCCGTGGCCGGCCATCATCGGCGCCGCGTCGGCCGCGGCCGCCGTGGTGGTCGTGGTCGTGATGCTCGTGCAGCGGCCGAACGCGTGGCGCTCGGCGCCCGCGCCGGAGGTGGTGGGCCTGCCCGAGCGTTCGGAGACGAGCGCGCCGGAGTCCGAGGGAACGATGGACGCGGCGCCCGACGCGGGGATGTCGGAGGAGAAGGCGAAGGAATCGGCCGAGGGGCCGCGCGAGGATCAGGCGCCCGGCGCGAAGAACGATCTCGCCGCGCGAGCGCCGGCCGCGGGCTCGAGCCAGTTCGAAGGGAAGCTGCAGGCGAACGGGACCGCGCAGCCCTCGAAGGATGTGGCTGTGAAGGTGACGGGGGGCGAGGACGAGATCAAGACGGAGAGCGGCGCGGAGGTCTTCCCGGAGGCGGCCGCGAGGCAGCGCGCCAACCGTGGGGAGCCGCAGATGTCGGCGGAACTTCGCCTCAGCAAGTCCGTCGCCGAGCCGGGCGCGGCCGCGCCGCCGTCGGGGCCCGGATTCGCCGAGGTGGCGGGCCGCTACGGCCTCCCCCTTCTCTACGATCCCAACCGCGTGCCGGGTAGCGCGCTCGTACGCGCGGAGCCCGATCTCCGGCTCCTCTATCAGACGGGCCGGGCGGGGGAGGATTCGGCTCGCGTGCGCCTCTACCTCGCGGAGGCCGCGCGAGAGCGCGGCGCGGGATCGTTCGACGCCGAGGCGTTCAACACGATCGTGCACCACTATCGCCGCGCGGTGGAACTCGCGCGCGACCCCGAGACCTCGCGCATGGCGAGGAAGCGGCTCGAGGACTTCGTGCTCCGGCATTCGCCGGGGCAGTGATCGCGCGTTAGGTCCCGCGCTTCTTCGGCGCCGCCGCCGGGCGCGCCTTCGTTTCCGCCGTCGCGCGCTTCCGCGTCGCCGCCTTCCTTCCTCCCGCGCGCCCCGACGCCTGCCGCTGCCGCTGCTCCACGCCCCGGCGAATCGTCTCCTCCGCCGGCGCGAGCGCGCCTCCCGACTCGCCGAAGTCGACCTCCACCGGCCCGATTCGCCGCGCCGCCTCGATCGCCCGCTCCGTGAGCGCCTCGCGGCCGATGGCGATGGCGATGAGGGCCATGTTCATCGCGTCGCGCACGCGGTTCGGCGCGCGGTGGATCTCCCGCTCGATCGTATCGAGCGAGGCCGCGAATTCGCGATCGGGCAGTTCGGGGCGATCGATGGCGAGGAGCGCGCGCAGCATCCAGCCCGCCCGCGCCGTCCACTCGCCGGGCGAAGCGATCCACTCGGCCGCGAGGGCGGGGGCCGACTTCGCGTGCGCCGCCCACCGCGCGAGGAGATCGGCGATGACATAGTTGTCGAGCGTCGCCGCCCAGCGGCGAAGCCTCGCCGGGGTCGCGCCGCGCTCGCCCGCCACGAGCGTCGCCAGGATGCGCGCATCGTGATTCCCGGTCGCCCAGAGCGCGTCCGACGTGGCCGCGCTCGCGCCCACCTGCTTCGCCAGATCCCGCAGGTGGCGGAAGGCGACGCCGTAGGAGGGGGCGGGGATGCCGTGCCGCGCGTAGAGCGCGCGATTCTCGGCGAGGCCCATGGTCTCGAGCGTGGCGAGGATCTGCGGGAGCTTCACGGCACGAGCCGGCGCTTCATGCGCAGGAGGGCGAGGACGCCGAAGACGACGGCGCCGATTCCGAGATAGGCGATGCTGACGGGAATCATCGGGTGCGGCATGCCGAGCGTCGCGGAGCGAACGAGGAGCGAGACGTGCGTCAAGGGGAGGCACCAGGCGATCGGGTGCGCCCAGGCGGGGAGCACCTCGAGCGGGAAGAAGGTCCCCCCGAACGTGAACATCGGGAGCACGAAGAGCGACATCGGCACGTTGAAGTGGGAGATGTTCGTCACCATCGACGTGATGGTCATGCCGACCCCCGCGAAGAAGAAGCCTCCGAGGACCGCGATCGGGAGCACGAGAAGGCCGGTCGGCCAGGAGACGAGCCCGAAGGCCGTGACGACCCCGAGCATCACGGTGGCGGCGAGGAGCGACTTCGTGGCGGCGAAGAGCATCTCGCCCAGGATCACGTCCTCCACCAGGAGCGGCGTCGCGAGAATGGCGTCGAAGGTCTTCTGGTAGTACATGCGGATGTAGGACGCGTAGGTCATCTCGAAGTACGACCAGAAGAGGATCGCGACAGCGATCGTGCCGGGCGCGAGGAAGTGGAGATAGTCGACCACGCGCCCTTGATAGTGGAGCGTCCCGATCATCGTGCCGAGCCCCATGCCGAAGGCGAGGAGGTAGAGGATCGGCTCCACGATGGCCGGGAGCCCCTCGATCGGAAGCGTCACCAGGAAGACGTCGATGTTCCGCCGCCAGACGCGCGTCGCCCGCCAGGAGATGTTCCGCAGGAGTTCCGGGATCGCGCTCAATTTCGCAGCGCCCGGCCGGTCCGCTTGAGGAAGACGTCCTCGAGCGTGGCGCGGCGAATCTGGCGTTCCTGGTCGGGGAACGTCTCGTCGAAGAAGCGTTCGGCGGCCTCGCCGTCGGCGGGATAGAAGAAGAGCCGGTCGCCGATCTCCTCCAGGCGGCCCGGGAGCGCGCGCGCCGCGGCGGTGAATGCGGGCGAGTGATTCCACGCCTCGATCACCGTGTGGCCGATCTCCTGCGCGATGAGCGCGGCCGGCGCGCCGTCGAGGAGGATCTTCCCGTGGTCGACGAGGACGACCCGGTCGCAGAGCTGCGTGGCCTCCTCCATGTAGTGCGTCGTGAGGAGGACGGTGACGCCGGTGTCGCGAAGCGCGCGGACGCGCGTCCAGATGGAGTGCCGCGCCTGGGGGTCGAGCCCGGTGGTCGGCTCGTCGAGAATGAGGACGCGCGGCTGGTTCACGAGCGCCCGCGCCAGGACGAGCCGCCGCTTCATGCCGCCCGACAGCGCGTCGATGCGCGAGCCGAGCCGGTCCCCGAGGGAGACGGCGTCGAGCAGCTCGAGCGCGCGCTTCTTCGCCACGTCGGCCGGGATGTCGTAGTAGCGCGCGTAGACGAGGAGATTCTTCAGGACGTCGAAGTCGGGGTCGAGGTTGTCCTCCTGCGGGCAGACGCCGAGCATCGCCTTCACCTCGCGCGGGCGCGAGCGGACGTCGATGCCGAAGACCTCGGCCGTGCCCGACGTGGGCGGCAGGAAGCAGGAGACCATGCGGACGGTCGTCGTCTTCCCGGCGCCGTTCGGCCCGAGGAACCCGACGACCTCGCCGGCCGCGACCTCGAACGAAACGCCGCGCACCGCCTCGGTCTCGCCGTAGGACTTCACGAGATCGCGTGCTACGATCGCGACCCCGTGCGACTTCGATTCTCGAACGTTCATGCGTTCAACTCTACCACGCTGGCCGTCGTGCTGCTCGCGGCGAGCCTCGCCGCGCGGCTCTGGCTCGCGGCGTCGCTCGGCCTGCAGAAGGACGAGGCGTTCTACGCGGTCTGGGCGCGAGGGATTCACCCGTCGTACGCGCTTCTCCCGCTCATGGCGCTCCGCGCGTCGTGCGCGCTCCTCGGCGAGAACGCCTTCGCCGTGCGGCTGCCTTTCGTCCTCGCGATGACGGCGGCGGGCGCGTTCGCGTTCGTGCTGGCGCGGCGGCTCGGCGGTTCCGGCGCGGCCGGCGCGTGGACGGTCGCGCTCCTCCTCGGGAATCTCTGGGCGCACTTCGTCGGAGCGCAGGCGCATCCCGACGCCTTCCTCGCCATGTTCTGGATCGGCGCGCTGGCGGTGCTGGCCCGCGCGCCCGCGGACCGAGGGACGCTCTGGCTCGGGGCCGCGCTCGCGGCGGGCGCGGCGCTCAGCAAGTACACGGGGTATCTCCTCTGGCCCGCGTGGGTGGCCGTGGCGTGCGTCGCGCCGCGCGCGGAGGGAGAGAGTCGCCCGTCGCTTCGGGATCTCGGCCTCGCCTCGCTCCTCTGGCTCGGCCTCGTCGCGCCGGGATTGCTGGCGATGGCGGCGGAGAAGGGGCACTGGCTTCGCGTCGCCATTCATCTCTCCGACTTGCGGGAACAGCTCTCGCTCCCCGCGCGCCTCGCGTTCCTGCCGCTCGCGCCGCTTCTCTATCTCTTCTCGCCAGGGAGCGCGGTGCTCGCGATCGGGCCGGTCGCCGCGTGGCGCGCGGGCGGCGCGTCTCGCCGAACGCTCTGGGTCGGCCTCGCCGCCTTCGCGGTCTTCGCCGCGCTCGCCGCCCGGGGGAGTCTGAAAGGGAACTGGCTCCTCCCCGCGCTCTGGGGGACGCTGCCGGCGGGGGTGGTCTGGTTTCTCGAAGGGCCGCGACGGCGTCGCTGGCTTCTCGGGCTGACCGCCGCCGGGATCGCCGTCACCGCGGCCGCGCATCTCGCCGCGCTCCATCCGAGCCGTCTCACCGCGCTTGCGCGACGCGGACCGCTCGCGGCCGTCGACAGCACCTACCTGCGAAGCATCTCCGCGGAGGAGCGCCGCTACGCCACGTCGCGCCGCTGGACCGACCGGCTCGGCGAGTGGCGACTCTCGGCGCCGTTGGCCGACTCGCTCGCGCGCCGGGCCGCGCTCGGCGGACCCGCGACGGCGGTCGTCACCGACCTCTACGAAGTGGCGTACGCGGTCCGGTTTCACTTCCCGACGACGCCCGTTCGCCTGCTCGGCGACACGCGCTTTCGCCTGGAGCCGGAGTTCGCGCGAGGGCCGGAGGAGTTGCCGGCGCGATTTCTCTACGTCACGTCGCGCGGGACGAACCTCCCGGAACCCTTCTTCACCTGGTACGGTTATCTGGAGAGGGATCGGGCATTGACCGTGCCCCTCGGCCGCGAGGATGAACGGCGGTACGAGGCGTGGCGCTGCGAAAGGAGCGAGGATGGCTGGACGGCGGGACGATAGCGGACGCGGGCGAGGGCGCGTTTCATTCGCCGGCGCGATTTCCGTCGTCCTCGCCGCGGCGGCGCTATTCGCCGGGTGCCCCCGGACCGCGGCGGCGGCGCCGTTCGACGAACGGCTCGGGGCCGACTCGCTCTACGCGCGCGTCGTCCACGGCGGGCTCGTCGACTACGCCGCGATCGAGCGCGATCGCGCCCCGCTCGACCGCGCGCTCCGCGCCATGGCCGCCGCGCCGCCCGAAACGCTGGCCGCAATCGCCGCGCCGCGCCGACTCGCCTACTACCTGAACGCCTACAACCTCGCCACGCTCGACCTGATCCTTCGCTTCCGAAAGGAGCGCGGCGGGCGGCTCGGGAGCATCCAGGAGATCCCCGGCGCGTGGTCGCGCTATCGCTGGCGCATCGGGGGCGTGGAGCGGACGCTCGACGATCTCGAGCATCGCGTCATTCGGCTCGAATTCTCCGAGCCGCGCGTCCACATGGCGCTCGTCTGCGCCTCGCGCTCCTGTCCGCCGCTTCCGGCGAAGGCGTTCGCCGGCGCCGATCTCGAGGCGGCGCTCGAGAACGCGGCGCGCGCCTTCGTGAACGACGAGACGCGGAACCGGATCACGCCGGGCGACGGCCGGGTTCGGATCTCCAAGATCTTCGAGTGGTACGGGGGAGACTTCGTGGGGCACTACCGCGACGAGGCGCTCGACTATCTGTACGGGGAGAAGAACGGCGCGGTGCTCGCGTTCGCCTCGCGCTATTTGCCGGAAGCGGCCGTGAAGGCGCTTCGGCTGAAGGAGGCGGCGGTGGAGTTTCTGCCGTACGACTGGAACCTCAACGCCGCGCCGGCCGCGACGCCGACCGCCGCCGTGAAGAAGCGCTAGCCCGCGACGAGCAGGCTCGTCGCGTACATCAGAAGGAAGCCGGCCACGAATCCCGCGGCCGCCCGCCCGCGTCCCAGCGCCTCGAGCGCCGATCCGCCCTTCGCCTGCGCCTGCGCCAGGATCCGCACGACCTGGAAGATCGCCCCCGCGCCGATCCCGAGGAAGAG
>DASTSZ010000399.1:0-2624 GCA_035760425.1 Candidatus Eiseniibacteriota bacterium
CCCCGTCCACCACGAGCGTCGCTCCCCGCGGCAGCGCGGCGAGAAGATCGCGGCCGTAGCGCTCGGGGAGATCGAAGCCGCTCCGATCGCAGACGTCGTATCGGCCCACGCCCGTCGCGACGAGACCGGCCATGCCGGCCAGGTCGCCCACGACGAGATCGAGGCGCCACGGGTTCTGCGCGAGGGCGCCGTACGCCTGCCGCGTGAAGACGTCGGCCAGGGCCTGAAGCGGGCTTCGGTCCTTCCAGAGTAGCGCCGCGCCTTCGGCCACGCGCCACGGCACGATCAGCGCGGGCGAGAGCCCGACCGCCGTCCACGCCGCGCCGCGCGCCACGCGCCGCCACGCGAAGCCGCGACGCAGCACCCACGCGGCCAGCACGAGCGCCGGCGCCGCGAGCGTCTGATGCGCGAGGAACGCGAACCCGGCGGCGAGACCGAAGAGGGCGTCGGCGCGCGCGCCGCGCGTGCCGGCGGCGCGGGCGTTTCGCGCCGCGAGCAGGAGGACGAGGAACGCGATCGCCGCGAGCCCGTAGACCTCGGCTTCCACCGCCACGCGCCAGAGCGGGATCGAAACGGCGAAGAGCGCCGACGCCGACGCGGCGCCGAGACGTCCGGCGCCGAAGCGACGGGCCACGAGGTAGAGGAGTCCGACCGCGACGGCCGCGAGGAGCGCGGAGAGCGCGTTCACGCGGAGCGCGAGCGTGCCGGCGGGAATCGCGGCCGCCGCGCGCGCGAGGAGGGTCCAGAGCGGATAGCCGGGAGGATGCGGAACGCCGAGCGAATCGGCCGCGAGCAAGAGCTCGCCCGAGTCGCCCGCGCCGACGCCGGGCGCCAGCGTGCGCGCGTAGAGCGCTCCCGCGGCCGTCGCCGCGAGGAGGGCCTCAGCCGCCATGGTCCGGCGCATGCTCAATCCCCCGTTCGACCGTGCCCCCTGAAAACGGTGGAGCGAGGCGGGGTTCCCTCCCCGCCTCGCCGCCGCTCAGGTCCGCCGTGAGGCGGGTGTATCGAATGCCGCTTCGCTTAGTACGACGAGTAGGCGTTCAGGTTCGCCTTCACGACGCCCGTCGTGGAGTTGTACTGCCAGCCGCCCGTGTTATCGATGCCGGGCGTCGTCTTCACGGTGAGCGAGTTGTTGACCGGCTCCTTCGGGACGCGGCCGTCGGCGAAGATCGTGCCGTCGAGCGCCGGGAAGGTGGCGTTGCCGTTCAGAGCGTTGCGCGCGTACTGGATCGCGATCGCCGAACGGATCGAGCCGAGCTGGCCCTTCAACGTGGCGACGCGCGCCTGCTCGCGCATGTCCTCGTACTTCGGGATCGCGACGGCGGCGAGGATGCCGAGGATCACGATCACGATCACCAGCTCGATGAGCGTGAAGCCCGATTCCGAATGCTTCCGAACCATGATGAAAACCTCCCTGTTCAACGGACCTGAGTGTCCAGCCCCCCGCGGGCTGCTTGGTTGGCTACGAATGGAACTTTCGGCTGGATCGAGCCCCATCTTTAGCGCCGGCCGGGGCGCGCCGGTCAGTGCCGGAACGCGCTCATGAGGTTCCAGAGAGGCAAGAAGACGGCCAGGGCGGTGAAGAGGATCCCCACCGCCATGACCACGAGGAGCACCGGCTCCAGGGCGGAGGAGAGGTTTTTGAGGGCGTAATCGACGTCCCTGTCTAGATATGTGGCGCCCCGGGCGAGCAGCTTGTCGAGGGCGCCGGTCTCCTCCCCGACCCCCACCAATTCGACGACCAAGGGCGGAAAGACGCGGCTCCCGCGGAGCGGCTCGGTCAATCCCTGGCCGGCCACGACGCCGTCCCGCATCTTGTCGACGTCGATTTCGGCCACCTTGTTCCCCAGCACGCCGCGCGCGATGGAGAGCGCCTGGACGACCGGGATGCCGGCCGCCAGAAGCGCCGAAAGCACACGGATGAATCGCGAGACGATGAGCTTCTGCATGACCGGTCCGAAGATCGGCATGTCGAGGATCCAGGCGTCGATGCGCGCCCGTCCGCCCGGCGTGCGCGACCAGAGCACCCAGGCGGTGGCGGCGGCGACGAGGCCGAAGAGCACGAGGAGGAATTTCGCCTCGAAGAAGTCGCTCACGCCGATCATGACGCGCGTGGGAAACGGAAGCTCCGCGCCGAGCCCCTTGAAGAGGCTCGCGAAGCGCGGGAGCACGAACTTCACGAGAACGAGGAAGGCGACCACGAGTTCGATGCAGATCACCATCGGATAGAAGGTCGCCGAGCGGAGCCTCTGATCGGTCTCCTCGCCGTACTCGAGGATGACGGCCACGCGGTCGAGCATCTGCGTGAGGAGACCGCTCTCCTCGCCCGCGTGGACGAGGCTCACGTAGAGCTCGGGGAAGCAGCGGTCGTGTCGCGCGAGAGCCTCCGTGAGCGTGCTTCCCTGCGAGACGTCGCTCACGACCTGGTCGATCGCCTCGCGCAGGGGAATGCTCGTCGACTGCGCGCCGAGCAGGCTGAGCGCCGAGACGAGCGGAAGCCCCGCGTCGAGCATCGTCTCCAGCTGCCGCGTGAAGAGGATGAGGTCGCGGCTCGAGACCCGCGGCGTGAGGAAGGGAATGGCGACGCGCCGCGACGGCGAGGCGGAGGAGGACGCGGCTTTCGG
>DASTSZ010000400.1:0-15124 GCA_035760425.1 Candidatus Eiseniibacteriota bacterium
TCGGGGCGTACGCCGAGGACGTTCCGGTCATCATCACGGAGACGGAGAATCCGCTTCAGGCCATCGGCGCCACGGCCGGGCTCCGTTACGAACTGAGCCGATGGACGAGCGTCTCGCTCCTCTACGAGGCGCGGCGCGTGAATTCCGACTCGACGCAGTTCGTGGAGGCGGTCGGCACGCCGCTCACGAAGTACACGAAGAACAGTATCCGGACGACCCTCCAGCGCGACACGCGGCTCGACCTCTTCGATCCCCACGCGGGCAGCGTCACGACCGCCAGCGCGGAGTTCGTCGGAGGCGTCTTCCGCGGCAATTCCCAGTTCTTGAAGTTGACCGGCACGGCGACGACCTACCGCCCCTGGCAACGCCGCCTCACGATCGCGCTGCGGGCCCGCGGCGGGATCATCACGTCGGGGAGCCAGGGGCCCGCCGACACGCTCGACATCACCGACCTCGACCTCATCCCGACCGACGACCGGTTCCGCACGGGCGGCGCCACGACGGTGCGCGGCTACCAGGAAAACGAGATCGGGACGATCGTGGCGGACTCCGCCGGCACGCTCGTCGACCGCCCGCGCGGAGGCGCGTACCTCCTCCTGGTGAACGCGGAGATCCGCGCCCGGCTGAACCGGTTCCTGGGGGCGGCGGCGTTCCTGGACGGGGGCGGCGTCTGGGAGCAGGCCTCGGATCTTTCCTGGCGGAGAATCCTCTCGATATCGAACGGAGCGGGGTATAAGGACATGAGGTGGGTCGCCGGGTTGGGCGTGCGAATTGCCACGCCGGTCGGTCCGGTCCGCCTCGATTACGGCTGGAAGTTGCGACTTGCCCGCTGGGACGAACCCGACGCGGTGACCGGACGCGGGGGATTCGCCTTCAGCCTGGGCCAGGCGTACTAGCGACCCCGACCTCAAGGACGAAAGGGCCCGTCGACCCCGACGGGCGGCCAGCATGACCGAGCAGGAACCGCGGGAGGAAACGCCGAGCGAGGAGCGACGCCGCCGGGGCGAGCGGAGCGTCTGGCTCATCGTCGCGGGCGTCGTCGTCCTCACCGTCCTCCTCGTGCTCGGCGGAGGCGTCGGCGTCCTCACGAACCTCTTCGCGTCGGGCGACGCGGGCCTCTCGAAACGCGTCCTCACCGCGATGAACGGAGCCCTCGGCTCCGATTCCACGCGCTTCGCGTTCGATGGGATCCACGGCACGCTTTTCCGCGGCGCGATCCTCGAGCGGCCGCGGCTCATCGTCCGGTCGGAGGGGCGCGACGTGGTCTGGGCCACCGCCGCCCGCGCGAGGATCGACTACGATCTCTGGCGCCTCCTCTTCACCTCGCGGCGCGACCTGAACGTCCGCCTCGACTCGCTCCAGGTGGTCCTCGCCCGCGACTCCAAGAAGTCGTTCATCATGCCGCGCTTTCGAAAGGGCTCCGGCAAGCCCGGTTCGTCGGAGACGCGGATCAATCTCTCGCTGCGAAACGCGTCGCTCGCCTTCACGTCGGAGCGGGTCTCGCTCCTCGATCTGAACGGAAAGGGGCTCGTCACCTTCGGGGTCGCGAATTCGAGCGTCCTCGTGGAGCACCTCACCGGCGACGCGCACGGAGGCCGCGCCACCGCGCCGGTGCGGCTGGCCGGCATGGTGGTCTTCCAGGACTCCACCTGGCGGCTCGACCCCGTCCGCGTGGACCTCGCGAATTCGCGATTCAACGCGAGCGGCGATTGGGACGCGCCGGGCGGGCGGCTCCGGGAAGGCGTCGTGCATCTCGAGCCGTTGGTGCTCGGGGAATTCCTTCCGCTGCTCGACGTGCAGGGCGTGGCCGGGGTCGTGCGCGGCGATCTCGATCTCGCCGGGCGGCCGGAGGACGGCACGGTGTCGGGTTGCCTGAGCGGCGAACTCGCGGGGGAGAAGATCGATACCCTGCTCGTGAACGCGCGTCTGAGGCGCGACGGCGTGATCATCGAGTATCTCGACACGAAGCTTCGCGGCGCCACCGTGACGGGCCGCGGCCGCATCGATCCAAACGGCGCGCTCGACGCGACGCTCGCGTTTCGCGACGCGAATCCCGCCTCGCTCCCGTGGTGGGAGGCGCCGGCCGGAATGCCGAAAGGCGCGCTGGCGGGGCAGGCGAGGCTTCGCGTTTCGCGCGGGAGGCCGCGTCCCGCCATTCGCCTCGACGCGACGCTCGCCGCGAGCCGCGTCGGGCGGCTCCCGATCGATCGGGCGGCGTTCCTCGTGCACGCGCCGCCCGAGGGCGGCCTCTTCGTCGACAGTCTCACGCTCGATTCGCCCGGCGGGCGGCTGACGGGGCAGGGATCCATCGATCGCGAAGGCGGCCTTCGCGCGACCGCGAACGCGTCGGTGGCCGATCTCGGGCGCATGGGTCTCCTTCTCGCGCCGATGACGCCGCGCGAAGGGCGCGGTCGCGCGACGGCCGTCTTCGGCGGAACGACCAAGGCGCCGACGATCGACGTGCGCGGCGCCTTCGCGGCCGCGCGCTTCGAGAGCGGGCTTCGCGCCGACAGTGTGACGGTCAGCGCGGCCGGCCCGCTTGCCCCGACGCTCGACCTGCGCGGTGCGCTTCGCGTGGCCGGGCTCGCGGCGAAGGAGCGCCCACTGGGCGACGTGGAGGCCTCCTTCCAGGGCGGGAAGGAGATGCGCGTCGACCGCTTCCGCCAGAGCGCGGGCGACACGACCCTCAGCATGCAGGGCGTGCTCACGTTCGAGACCGACGGCGTCCGCGCGCGCGTCGACTCCCTCCGGCTCGTCGCGGGGTCGTTCCGGGCGACGGCGAAGGGCGCGACGCAGGCGACCTATTCGCGCGGGCGGCTCCGCGCCGCGCCCCTCGTCTTCGACTTGGAACCGGGCCGGCTCGACGCCGATCTCGATTGGGATGTCACCGCGGGGCGAATCGACGTGCGTGGGTCCTTCGACGGTCTCGACCTCGCGCGACTGGGCGGCGGGGCGTCGGGCCGGGAGGCCCAGGGACGGCTGCGCGCCCAGTTCCTCGCGTCGGGACCGGTCGCCGATCCCGACGTAACGATCCGCGGGACGCTCGAATCGCCCCGATTCCAGAACCTCGCGGCCGACTCGATCCAGGCGCGACTCGAGTACGCGCCCGGCGTCCTCTCGATCGAGTCGCTCCGGTGGGACGTCGGCGCCACGTCGGCCGACCTGCGCGGCTCGGTCCGCACGAAATTCACGCTCGAGTCCTGGCTCCGCGCCCTCGCGCGCGGCGACCGCGCCTGGACGCGCGACGCCACGCTCGCGCTGGAGGCGGCCGCCGACTCCTTCGAATTGACTTCGATCGCGCCGGTCGACTCCACGCTCCGCACGCTCCGCGGCGCGGCGAGCTTCCGCGGCCGGATCGGCGGAACGGTCGCCGACCCGACGCTCGCGCTTACGGGCCGCGTGCCGGGGTTCGGCTTTCACACGCTCGCCGGCGACATCGCCGCGCTCGAGTGCGGCTACCGCGACCAGCGGCTCACGCTCGACCGGCTCGAGTTCCGCCAGGGGAAGGGCGTGATGACGGTCGCGGGGATGCTCCCGCTCGACCTCTCGCCCTTCGCGACGAGGCGCGCGCTCAAAGATCAACCGCTGCGGCTCTCGATCCGCGCGAACGAGACCGACTTCTCCACGATCACCGCGCTGAGCGCGCTCGTCGCCACCAGTTCGGGGGCGGTGAGCGGCGACGCCGAGGTGACCGGCACGCTCGGCCATCCGCGATGGAGCGGATCGGTCCGGCTCCGGGATGGACGCGTGCGGTTCGCGGGGCGCTACGAAGTGCTGGAAGGGATCGACATCGACGGGACCTTCGACGAGGAGCGGCTCACCCTCACGAAGATCGACGCGCGCGAAGGGAAGCGGGGGCGCGTGAGCGGCTCCGGCTACTGGCGTTGGTCGGGGGCGTCGCAGCCGCTTCCGCCCGGCTCGGTCGGCCCGCCGGGCGAATACAACGTGACGCTCAAGGCGACCGATTGCGTCGTGACCGACCGGGAGTACTACCTCTTCCAGTTCAGCGGCAACTTCATCGTCACGAACGGAAAGACGCCGTACGGCATCGTGAAGCCCCGCATCACGGGGAGCGGCTCGGTCTCGCGCGGGGAACTGGCGGTCAATCTGTCGGCGCCCGTCGGCGAACCGCCGCCGGCGCTTCCGTTCCTCTACGACGTCACGGCCGATTTCCCGCGTCAATTCAAGTACAAGCAGCTCGATACGGAGGTCGATCTCGCGGGCTCGCTGCAGTTGCGGAACGAAGGGGAGGGGGACATCGCGCTCGGCATCCTCACGGTGAAGGGCGGGCAGTTCTACTTCCTCACGCGCAAGTTCTCGAATCTCACGGGCGAAGTGAACTTCAACAACCTCGACCGGCTGGATCCCTTCGTTTCGATCGACGCGGAGACGCGGGTGCAGCGGCGCAATCCCGGCGGTGAGTCGGGCGAGTTCCCCGACCACGTCGTCAATCTGGCCATCACGGGGCGCTCGAGCCAGCTGCAGATCCAGCCGTGGGACGTGGAAGGCACCGGAACGAGCGACCTCTGGCGCGAACTCTCGGTGGGGCAGTTCTCGTCGCCCTCGCAGGCCGACAACGGCGCCATCGGGGATCAGCTCTCGGGCGTGCAATTGAGAGACCTGCCCGTGCAGGGTTACCTCTTCCGAAACGTCGAGCAGTGGCTCTCGGGCTCGGGGTACCTCGATACGATCGACATTCGTCCGGGGAGCCGCAAGCGCGCCGACGGAAAGTCGGCGTCGGGACCGATCGATCTCGGTCTCGTGGGCGTGGGGAAGTTCGTGACGCGCGACCTCTTCCTCAAGTATTCTAACGACTTCGCGGCCCAGTCCGAGCAACAGATCACCGCCGAGTACCGCGTGACGCGGCACCTCCTGCTCCGCGGCCAACAGATTCTGGGCCGGCAATCGAGCCTCCAGTCCGAGCAGGAATTCAACCTCGACCTCAAGATTCGCGTGGAGTACTGAGCGTTCGGTGGAATTGAACGACGTCCAGCGCCAAGCCGTGGAGCACCCCGGCGGACCTCTCCTCGTCCTCGCCGGCGCCGGGAGCGGGAAGACCCGCGTCCTGACGGGCCGCATCGCGCACCTCGTGAAGGAGAAGGGCGTCCCCGCCTGGGGGATCCTCGCCTTCACCTTCACGAACAAGGCCGCCCGCGAGATGAAGGAGCGGGCCGTCCACCTGCTCGGGACCGACGAGAAGGATCTCGGCGTCTGGCTCGGCACCTTTCACGGCACCTGCGTCCGCATCCTTCGCCGCCACGCCGAACTCCTTGGATTCCCGAAGGCGTTCGTCATCTACGACACCGACGACCAGCGGTCGCTGCTCAAAGAATTGCTCCGCGCGATCGGCGCCGACGATCGCCGGCTCACGCCGGCGGGCGCGGGGTCGCGCATCTCGCGGTTGAAGAACGAAGGCGTGACGCCCGAGGTGTTCGAGGCGCAGGCCTCGGGGCCGCTCGACGCGCAGCTGGCCGGCGTCTACAAGGGGTACGAGAAGGCGCTCCGCGACCGGGCCGCCATGGACTTCGACGACCTCCTCCTCTACACGGTGCGCCTCTTCGATCTCGATCCGGGCGTCCATCGCCAGTACGCCGACCGGTTCCGCCACGTCCTCGTGGACGAATACCAGGACACGAACTCGATCCAGTTCGAATTGATCGAGCGCCTCTCGCGGACGCATCGGAATCTGCTCGTGGTCGGCGACGACGACCAGTCGATCTACGGATGGCGCGGCGCCGACGTCGGGAACATCCTCTCGTTCGAGGATCGCTACCCCGACGCCACCGTCCTTCGACTCACGCAGAACTACCGCTCCACGCGCACGATCCTCCGCGCCGCGAATCACGTCGTGAAGAACAACTCGGCGCGGAAGGAGAAGGAACTCTGGACCGAGAACGCGGTGGGCGAGCCGCTCGGGCTGCACCTCCTGCCGGACGAGGAGGCGGAAGGGGAGCGCGTCGTCTCGCTCCTCCTGGAGGAGAAGCGGCTGAAAGGACGCGCCAATCGCGACTTCGCGGTCCTCTATCGGACGAACGCGCAGTCGCGATCGGTGGAAAACGCGCTCCGCCGCTCCGCCATCGCCTATCAGCTGACGGGCGGCGTCTCCTTCTACGAGCGGCGCGAGGTGAAGGACCTCCTTGCCTATCTTCGCGCGCTCTCCCAGCCGCGCGACACCGTCGCCTGGTATCGGATCGTGAACGTGCCGTCGCGCGCCATCGGGAAGACGACGCTCGACCGCTTCCGCGATTTCACGGAGGCGGAGGGGCTACTCGTGCCCGACGCGCTTCGCCACCCGCGTCTCGCCGACGCCGTGGGCGCCGCGGCCGCGAAGAAGTTGACGGAGGTCGGGCGGCTCTTCGAGAGCATGACGCCGCTTCTCGCGCTCTCGCCGGCCGAGTGTTTGACCGAACTAGTCGCGAAGATCCGATACCGGGAGTATCTGCTCGAAGACGATCCGGTCGACGCCGCGGAGCGAATCGAAAACGTCGAGGAGCTGATCACCGGCGCCGACGCCTACCAGCGCCGCGCCGACGAGCCGAGCGTCGACGGATTCCTCGCGGAAGTGGCCCTCCTGACCGACGTCGATCTCTGGGAGGACGGCGAGGACACGGTGAATCTCATGACGATCCACTCGGCCAAGGGGCTCGAGTTTCCGGTCGTCTTCGTGGTGGGCATGGAAGAGGGGCTCCTCCCGCACGCGTCCTCGCTCGATCACCCCAAGGAATTGGAGGAGGAGCGCCGTCTCTTCTACGTCGCCTTGACCCGGGCGCGGGAGCGGGTCTTCCTCTTGCAGGCGCAGTTCCGCCGCGCCTGGAACGCCTCGGGCGGCGGCGCGTCGCGCTTTCTGGGGGAGATCCCGGCCGACTGCCTCACGGTGGAGGACGTCGATCCCTACGCGTCCTACGCCCGCCCCGCTCGGCCGGCGCGCGCGGCGAGCGGCCCGCGCGTGGTGAAGGACGCCGACCATGACTTCGATCAGTCGAAGGAGCGGAGCCCGGTCGGCGCCTGGGTGAGCCATCCTCAATTCGGAGAGGGCCAGGTCGTCGCGTGCGAAGGACGCGGCGAGCGGGCCAAACTCACGGTCCAATTCCGGCGCGCGGGAACGAAGAAGATTCTCGCCGCCTTCGCGGAGTGGAGCTATGCCGATTGACGTTTCGGTCGTTCGGAAGATCGCGGCGCTCGCGCGCCTTCGCATCGAGCCGTCGGAGGAGGAGCGTTACGCGCGCGAACTCGACGGCATCCTCGGCTTCGTCGAGCAGCTGCAGGCGCTCGACGTATCGGGCATCGAGCCGACGAGCCAGGTGACCGCGGGCGAGCGCCCGGCCCTCCGCCCCGACGAGGTCTGCGCCTCCGACGTCCGCGACGAGGCCCTCGCCGGCGCGCCGGAGCGGGACGGCGACTACTTCAAGGTTCCGCAGGTCGTATGAGCGCGCCCCTCGTACTCGAGAGCGCCGAAGCGCTGGCCGCGGCCGTGGCGAAGGGCGAGCGGTCGGCCGCCGACGTCACGCGCGCCTTCCTGGCGCAGGCCGACCGGACCGCGCCGATTCTCGGCACGTACCTCCACCGGCTCGCCGAGTCGGCCCTCCGGGACGCCGAGGCGATCGATCGCCGCCGCGCGAAGGGCGAGACGCTCGGCGCGCTCGCGGGCGTGCCGGTGGCGTTGAAGGACAACATCTGCGTCCGCGGCGTGCCGACCACGTGCGGTTCGAAGATCCTCGAAGGCTATCGCCCTCCGTACGACGCGCACGTGGTGGAGCGGCTCCGCGCCGCCGACGCGGTCATCGTGGGGAAGACGAATTGCGACGAGTTCGCCATGGGCTCCTCCACGGAGAACTCCGCCTATCAGGTGACGAAGAACCCCTGGAACCTCGAGTGCGTGCCGGGCGGATCGAGCGGCGGGTCGGCCGCGACGGTCGCCGCGTGCGAAGTCCCGCTCTCGCTCGGCTCCGACACGGGAGGCTCCGTGCGGCAGCCGGCGGCGTTCTGCGGCGTCTACGGATTGAAGCCGACCTACGGCGCGGTCTCGCGCTACGGGCTCGTGGCGTTCGCCTCCTCGCTCGATCAGA
The DNA here is from genome assembly GCA_035760425.1 of Candidatus Eiseniibacteriota bacterium. Taxonomy (GTDB): domain Bacteria; phylum Eisenbacteria; class RBG-16-71-46; order SZUA-252; family SZUA-252; genus SZUA-252. The sequence continues at coordinate 8,067 of DASTSZ010000400.1, forward strand.
TCGGTCCCTTCGCGCGGAGCGCGCGCGACACGGCGCTCATCCATAGCGCGCTCTGCGGCCGCGACGCCCGCGACATGACGAGCCGCGCCGACGCGCGGCCGATCGCGCTCGACGGGCTCGAGAAAGACCTGACCGGCTTCCGGCTCGGCGTGCCGCGCGCCATCCTCGACGAAGCGGGCGCGGGGCTCGCGCCCTCCATTCGCGCCGCCTTCGAGGCGGCGATCTCGGCCTTCGAGCGCGCCGGGGCGACCATCGTCGACGTGGCGCTACCGCACGCGCGCTACGCCATCGCCACGTACTACCTCGTCGCGCCGGCCGAAGCGTCGAGCAACCTGGCGCGCTACGACGGCGTCCGCTACGGCGCGCGTCGCTCGGAAGGGGATCTGCGCGGCATGTACGAAGCGACGCGCGGCGCCGGCTTCGGGCGCGAGGTGAAGCGCCGCATCCTCCTCGGGACCTACGCCCTCTCGGCCGGCTACTACGACGCCTACTATCTCCGGGCGCAGAAGGTGCGGACGCTCATCCGGAAGGACTTCCTCGACGCGCTCGAGGTCTCGGACACGCTCCTCCTGCCGATCACGCCGACGCCGGCCTTCAAGATCGCGGAGAAGACCGACGACCCGCTCGCCATGTACTTGAGCGACATCTTCTCGATTCCGGCGTCCCTCGCGGGCGTGCCGGCGCTCTCGTTTCCGGCCTCCTTCGACGCGTCGGGTCTCCCGATCGGGCTCCAGCTCGTGGGGCGCCCCTTCGACGAGGCCACCATGCTCCGCGTGGCGCGCGCCTACGAGCGCGAGCACGACGCGGCCTCGCGCGCGCCGGCCATCGCGACCGCCGGCGGGGGAGGCGCGCGATGAACAGGCCCGCGATGTCCGCCACCGACGAGATGCGCGCAAAGTACGAGCCCGTCATCGGGCTCGAGGTCCACGCGCAGCTGAAGACGAAGACGAAGATCTTCTGCCCCTGCGCCACGACGTTCGGCGCGTCGCCCAACACGCAGGTCTGCCCGGTCTGCCTCGGCCTTCCGGGCGTGCTGCCGGTGCTGAACGAGCGCGCGGTCGAGTTCGCCGTGATGACCGGCCTCGCGGTGGGCGCGACGATCCACCCTCGGAGCATCTTCGCGCGGAAGAACTACTTCTATCCCGATCTCCCCAAGGGGTATCAGATCTCCCAGTACGATCGCCCGCTCTGCGAGGGGGGCGGCGTCGACATCTACTCCGACGGCGAGAAGAAGCGGATCGGACTGGTGCGCATCCATCTCGAGGAGGACGCGGGGAAGTCGCTCCACCCGGAGGGGAAGGAAGGGGTCTCGACCACGCGCGTCGACCTGAACCGCGCGGGCGTGCCCCTGATCGAAATCGTCTCCGAGCCGGACATCCGCTCCGGCGCCGAAGCCTACGCCTACCTCACGAAGCTGAAGCAGATCGTCGTCTACCTCGACGTCTGCGACGGCAACATGGAGGAGGGAAGCCTTCGCTGCGACGCGAACGTCTCGGTGCGGCCGCGGGGCCAGGAGAAGTTCGGCACGAAGACCGAGATCAAGAACTTGAATTCCTTCCGCTACGTGGAGAAGGCGATCGCCTACGAGATCGATCGCCAGATCGCGCTCATCGAGTCGGGCGGGCGCGTGGTGCAGGAGACGCTTCTCTGGGACTCGGCGCGAAACGTGGCCGAGACGATGCGGAGCAAGGAAGAGGCGCACGACTACCGCTACTTCCCGGAACCCGATCTCCTGCCGGTCGACCTGGAGGATCACTGGGTCGAGGGGCTGCGGGAGACGCTCCCCGAACTCCCCGACGCGCTTCGCGAGCGGCTGGTCCGCGAGCAGGGGATTCCGGAGTACGACGCGGAGGTGCTGACCGAGACGCGCTCCCTCGCCGCCTACTACGAGGAAGTCGCCACACGGTCGGGCCAGCCGAAGCTCGCCTCCAATTGGATCATGACCGAGGTGAACGCCGTTCGGAACAAGACCGGCGACACCATCGACTCCTTCCCGATCCGCGCCGATCGCCTGGGCGATCTCGTCGGCATGGTCGCGAGCGGGCGGGTCTCCGGGAAGATCGCGAAGCAGCTCTTCGAACTGATGCTCGCGAGCCCCGACGGCCCCGAGGCGCTCGTGCAGAAGCACGGACTCCTCCCGATCGAGGACGACGCGGCCCTCCGCGCGCTCGCGCTCGAGGTGCTGGCCGCGAATCCGGGCCCGACCGCGGAGTTCCGCGCCGGCAAGGAGAAGACCTTCGCCTTCCTCGTGGGGCAGGCCATGAAGCAGTCCCGCGGCCGCGCGCACCCGGAGAAACTCCAGGCGGCGCTCCGCGCGGTGCTCGGGGAGGCCGCGTCATGATCGGGATGCGCGTGCTGGTCGTGGGTCAGGGAGGACGCGAGCATGCGATCGTCGAGGCGCTCCACAACGCCGACGATCATCCCCAGATGTTCGTCGCGCCCGGGAACCCGGGTATGGAGCCGCTCGCCGAGCGCGTGGCCATCGGCCCGACCGACGTGGAATCGATCGTCGGCTGGTCGCGGAAGAACGAGATCGACTTCGTGGTGATCGGACCCGACGCGGCGGTCGCCGCGGGGTTGGCCGACGCGCTTCGCGAAGTCGGGATCGCGGTTCTGGGCCCCGGCGCGGCGGGCGGGCGCCTCGAGTCGAGCAAGCTCTACGCGAAGGAACTCCTGCAGCGGCTCGGGCTCCCGACGGCCTCCTATCGCGTGGCGCGATCGGCCGACGAGGCCGAGGCGATTCTCCGCGCGTCGACCTATCCGATCGTCCTGAAGGCCGACGGCCTGGCCGCCGGGAAGGGCGTCGTCGTGGCGGGCGACGAGAAGGAAGCGCTGGCCGCCATCGACGCCTGGATGCGCGAAGGCGCGCTCGGCGAGGCCGGCGCGACGATCCTGTTCGAGGAGTTCCTGAAGGGCGAGGAGACGTCGATCCTCGTGCTCACGGACGGCGAACGCTGGATGCTCTTCCCGCCGGCGCGCGACCACAAGCGGATCGGCGAAGGGGACACCGGCCCGAACACGGGCGGCATGGGCGCCTGCGCGCCGGCGCGCATTCCGAGCGAGGCGGACGCGATCGAGATGGCGAAGCGCATCGTCGATCCCGTCCTCGCGGCGCTGCGCGAAGAGAAGCACCCCTATCGTGGCATCCTCTATCTCGGCATGATGCTCACGGAGAAGGGACCGCAGGTGCTCGAGTTCAACGCCCGCTTCGGCGATCCCGAAGCGCAGGTCGTGCTCCCGCTCCTGACCGAGGATCCGCTTCCGCTCTTCTGGAACGCGGCGCTCGGACGGCTGCCGGCCGATCGGCACGGTACGTTCGTGAAGCACGAGGGGGCGGCCGTCTGCGTCATCCTCGCGGCGCCCGGCTATCCCGCGCGGCCCGCGACGGGCTCCGACATCGAGGGGCTCGAAGGCCCCTGGCCGCACGGAGTCCACGTCTATCACGCCGGCGTCGACCGGCATCACGGTCAGTGGGTCACGAGCGGCGGTCGCGTGGTCGGCGTCACGGCTCGCGGCATGACCATCGAGGACGCGCGCGAGGCCGCCTACGCCGCGGCGTCGCGCATCTACTTCCCGGGAATGCAGTACCGGCGCGACATCGCGCTCGTCCCGGAGGAATCGAGGAGAGAAGGATCATGACCCAAGGAAGTGTCGGAACGCACGGCGCGCACGTCGCCATCCTGTTCGGCAGCGAATCGGACCGCTCGACCATGGACGAGACGGCGAAGGTGCTCGACTCCTTCGGCATCCCGCACGAGATGCACCATGCGTCGGCGCATCGATCGCCCGACAAGGTGCGCGAGATCGTCGCCTCGGCGCCGGGGCGCGGCGTGCGCGTCTTCGTCGCCGGGGCGGGCATGGCGAACCATCTCGCCGGCACCGTGGCGGCGCACACGACGCTCCCGGTGATCGGCGTGCCGCTCATGGGGAGCGCCCTCGCGGGCGCCGACTCCCTCTACGCCACCGTGCAGATGCCTCCGGGCGTGCCGGTCGCGACCGTGGCCATCGGCGCGCCGGGGGCGAAGAACGCCGCGATTCTCGCCGCGCAGATCCTCGCGCTCGGCGATCCGAGCCTCCAATTGAAGCTCGAGGACCTGAAGGCGCGGCTCGCGCGCGGCGAGAAGCTCTAGCCGCGTGACGTCGCCCCCGTCCGCCTCGCCCCTCGTGCGGCGCGTCGCGCTCGCGGATCCGGCGTCCTGGCGCGCGGCGGCGGTGGAAGCGGGCGCGCACCTCGCCCGGGGCGGAGTCGCGCTCCTTCCCGCCGAGGGCCTCTACGGCTTTCACGTCCGCGCCGACCTGCCCGCCGCCCTCGACCGGCTCCAGGTGTTGAAGCCGCGCGAGCCGGGCCGCGGCTGGATCGTGCTTCTCGCGGAGCCGCGCGTTCCCGCCGCGTGGGGCCCCGCGCTCGACGGGAAGGCGGCAGCGCTCGCGCGCGAGCATTGGCCGGGCGCTCTCACGCTGGTGGTGCCGGCCGCGCCCGACGCGCCCCCGGATGTCCTCGCCGGGGACGGCACCGTCGCCCTCCGCTGCCCCGGGAGCGACTTCCTGCGCGCCGTCATCGCGGCCGCCGGGGGGCCTCTCGTCACCACGTCCGCCAATCGACCCGGCGCGCCGCCCCCGTCCGACTTCGAATCCGCCGACCGGGAAGGGGTCTCGATCGCCGTCGACGCAGGCCCCCTTTCGGGGCTCGCCTCGACCGTGGCGCAGGTCGACGGAAGTACCGTGCGGGTGCTGCGTTCCGGCGCCGTTCGTATCGAGGGGGAGGGGCCTTGACGCTCCCCGGTGCCGCCCCTAGACTCGACCCGTCACGAACTCTTCTGTCCCTGCGAGGTTCATGATCCGCGTCCTGGTGATCTGCACCGGCAACACCTGCCGAAGCCCCATGGGGGAAGTGGCGTTGCGCGCGCTCCTGCCGCCCGATTTGGCGGCGCAGGTGGTGGTGGAATCGGCCGGCACCGGGGCAGGCGAGGGGGCTCCCGCGACGCCGCTGGCGGTCGCGACGGCCGCGTCGCACGGGCTCCATCTCGAAGGGCATCGCGCGAGAGCGTTGACGCCGCGGCTCGTTCGCGAGGCCGATCTCGTCCTCGCGATGGAGCCGCGTCACGCGGAGTGGGCGCGGACCCTCGCGCCCGATGCGCTCGACCGGATTCATCTCGTCACCGAGCAGGGCGCCGAGGGCGGCGCGGCGGCGGCGGGCGTTCGCGATCCCCTGGGGGGGACCGCGGAAGAGTATGCCGATACGTTTCACCTGATTCGGAGCCACCTGCTGCGCTGGCTTCCCGTGATCCGAGGGGAAGTGGAGCGGCGGGAAGGCGTTCGGTAGCACCGGCGCGGCCGCGCAAGGCCGCCGCCGGCCACAGGAGGAGCCCATGCCGCGGGATGCCCAGCCGGTCATCTGGATGAACGGCAAGTTCGTCGCGTTCGAAGACGCGAAGATTTCCATTCTCTCCCACGTCGTCCACTACGGCTCGAGCGTCTTCGAAGGCATCCGCGCGTACGACACGCCGCGCGGCACTTCGATCTTCCGCCTCGACCGCCACGTGCAGCGTCTGATCGACTCCTGCAAGATCGCGCGCATGATCCCGACGTACGGCTTCGACGAGCTGATGGAGGCGTCGAAGGCGACGGTGCGGGAGAACGGCGGCAAGGCCTGCTATCTCCGTCCGGTCGTCTACCGCGGCTACCGAACGCTCGGCGTGAACCCGACCGGCGTCCCCGTCGACGTCGCCATCGCGACGCTCAATTGGGGCAAGTACCTCGGCAAGGACGCGCTCGAGAAGGGGATCGCCGTTCGCGTCTCCTCCTGGCGCCGCGCCGCTCCCGACACCTTCCCCTTCATGGCGAAGACCGGCGCGAACTACATGAACTCCCAGCTCATCAAGCTCGAGGCGATCGCCGACGGCTACGAGGAGGGCATCGCCCTCGACTACTTCGGCTTCCTGGCCGAAGGGAGCGGCGAGAATCTCTTCCTCGTGCGCGGCGACACGCTCTACACGCCGACGCAGGCGAACGCCATTCTCCCCGGCGTCACGCGCGACTGCGTGCTCGTCCTGGCGAAGGAAATGGGCCTCGAGGTCCGCGAGGAGCAGTTGCCCCGCGAGATGCTCACCGTCGCGGACGAAGTCTTCTTCACCGGCACCGCGGCGGAGATCACGCCGATCACGAGCATCGACCGCATGCAGGTCGGCGACGGCCGCGTCGGCGCGGTGACCAAGAAACTGCAGGCCGCGTTCTTCGACATCATCGAAGGGCGCGCGCGCGACCGTCACGGCTGGCTCTTCCCGATCGCGGCGGCCGGCAAGGTGCAGCGGGCGGCGAGGAAGGCCCGCTGAAGGGGCGCGCGTGACGCCGACTCCCGCGGGCAGCGCCGGCATCGCCTCCACGACGCCCCGCGAGGCGCCGCTCTCCTCGGTCGATCCCGAGATCGCGGACGCCGTTCGCCGCGAAGTCGGGCGCCAGCGGGGCACGCTCGAACTCATCGCGTCGGAGAACTTCGTCAGCGAAGCGATCCTCGAAGCGATGGGGACGCCGCTCACGAACAAGTACGCCGAAGGCTATCCGGGGAAGCGCTACTACGGCGGCTGCGAATTCGTCGACGTCGCCGAGTCGCTCGCCATCGACCGGGCCAAGTCGCTCTTCGGCGCCGAGCACGCGAACGTGCAGCCGCACGCGGGGGCGCAGGCCAATCTCGCCGCCTATCTCGCGCTCATGCCCCCCGGCTCCACGCTCCTCGGCATGGCGCTCGCGCACGGCGGGCACCTCACGCACGGACACAAGGTCTCGGCGTCGGGCATCATCTTCAAGGCGGTCCAGTACGGCCTCTCGCCCGAGACCGGGCTCCTCGACTACGACCAGGTCGAGGCGCTCGCGCGCGAGCATCGTCCGCGCCTGATCGTCGCCGGCGCCAGCGCCTATCCGCGCATCATCGACTTCGAGCGGTTCGCGAAGATCAGCGCCGAGGTCGGGGCGACCCTGGTGGTCGACATGGCGCACATCGCGGGGCTGGTGGCGGCGGGACTCCATCCCAGCCCGGTGCCGCACGCCGACCTCGTCACCAG
>DASTSZ010000401.1:0-3814 GCA_035760425.1 Candidatus Eiseniibacteriota bacterium
CCTCCGCTGGCCCCGAACAAACAGGGGCATGCGGAGGGGAATTCTTCGCTTCACCCCTCAACGGTTGCGATAGCTCAAACCGTCCAACTTCTTGAATGCAGCGTCTCGAGTGTTTGCGTTTCGATCCCCCCGGGCCCCCTCTCCACCCTCTTTCTTTCCCTGGAGCGTCATGACGATGCGTCGATTTGGGGCTGTCTGGCTGTTCCTTGCTGCCACCGTACTCCTGTCCTCTCCCGCCACGGGCCTTGCGCAGAGCATGTTTCATGGGAACGCGGCTCGGAGCGGGGTCTATTCGTCGGCGGGGCCGGTTCGCCCGCCGGCGGTGAAGTGGGCGTTCAAGACGGGGGGGCCGGTGGTGACTTCGCCGGCGGTGGTGGACGGGGTGGTCTATTTCGGGAGCATGGACGCGCACCTCTACGCCGTCGACCAGGAGACGGGGAAGGAGAAATGGAAGTTCAAGTCGCGGCTCCCGATCGCGTCCTCGCCGGCGGTCGCGGGGGGCGCGGTCTACTTCGTCTCCTCGACCGGGGCCCTGGCGGCGCTCGACGCCGCCACGGGCGCGCCCAAATGGGTCTTCGGCGCGGAGTACGAACGGAAGTTCGAAGCGAAGAATCTCCACGGCTATCCCTCCGCCGCGCAGACCATCCCCGACGCCTGGGATCTCTTCCTCTCCTCGCCGGCGGTGGCGGACGGGAAGGTCTTCTTCGGGAGCGGAGACGGCAACGTCTACGCGGTCGACGCCGCGACGGGGATTCTCCAATGGAAGTTCCCGACGAAGGACGTCGTCCACGCCTCTCCGGCGGTCGTGAATCACGTCGTCTATATCGGCAGCTGGGATAGCCGCTTCTACGCCATCGACGCCGAAAGCGGCCAGGCGAAGTGGGTCTTCCAGGCGGGAGAGGACCCCGTGATCCACAACCAGGTCGGGTTCCAGTCCTCCGCCGCCGTCGTGGACGGGACGGTCTACGTCGGATGCCGCGACGCGCATCTCTACGCGCTCGACGCGGCGACGGGCCGGAAGAAGTGGGACTACCCGACGAGCAAGTCCTGGGTGATCACCACGCCCGCCGTGCGGGACGGCGTCGTTTATGCCGGCACGTCCGACAGCGCGCGCTTCTTCGCGCTCGACGCGAAGACGGGACGGCTCAAGTTCAACGCCGACGCGAAGGCCTACATGTTCTCCTCGCCGGCGCTCGCCGGGGGCATCGCCTACATCGGGAATCACAACGGCAAGCTCTACGCCTTCGACGCGAAGACCGGCGCGCTCGCGTGGGAATTCCAGACGGACGCCTCGAAGCGCGACGCCATGGATGTCTTACAGGATGACGGGAGCCTCCGGCAGGAGGCGTTCGCGCCCCTCTTCGGCGACTTCCAGGACATGTACCTCGATTTCTACCGCTACGTCTCGATCGGGGCGATCGTCTCCTCGCCGGCGGTCGTCGGCGGCGCCGTTCTCGTCGGGAGCATGGACGGAAACCTCTACTCGCTGCAGTAGATATGGCCTGCCCGCCATGCGCCGCGCGCGGGGCGGAGTAAAGGTTGCGCCGGGGAAGGGTTCGCACCCACAATGAAGGGGGACGCCTCGATCGTCCCGCCGGCTTTCACCCAGGAGTTCGAAACCACTGCGCACGCCGACCTCCACGTGACCCAAGCTCTAGCGCTCCCTCGGATCATTCAAGGTGGGATGGGCGTCGGCGTGTCCGACTGGCGTCTCGCGCGCGCGGTATCGATGCGCGGGCACCTCGGCGTCGTCTCGGGAACGGGAATCGACACGGTTCTCGTGCGGCGGCTCCAAGACGGCGACATCGGCGGCCATGTCCGCCGCGCGATGGCGAAGTTCCCCTTCCCGCGCGCCGCCGAGGACGTTCTCCGCCTCTACTTCCGCGAAGGCGGCCGGCCGCCGGGCACTCCCTACAAGTCGACGCCGATGTACCGCCAGGCGGTCAGCACGGCGCGCCAGCAGCTCTCCATGCTCGCGGCCTTCGTCGAGGTGACGCTGGCGAAGGAGGGGCACCGCGGCATCGTGGGGATGAACCTTCTTACGAAGATCCAGCTCCCGAATCTCACCTTCCTCTACGGCGCCATGCTGGCGGGCGTCGATTACATCCTCATGGGGGCGGGCATTCCGCGCGAGATTCCGGGCGCGCTCGACCTCATGGCGAAGCACGAGCCCGCGACCCTGAAACTCGACCTCGAGAACCCGGTCGGCGCGCCGGCGCTCCAGATCAAGTTCGACCCGCAGGCGCACTGGGACACGCCGCCGCCGCCGCTCAAGCGCCCGGCGTTCCTCGCGATCATCGCGAGCAATTCCTTCGCGACGATGATGAGCCGCAAGGCGACGGGGAAGGTGGACGGATTCGTCATCGAAGGGCCGACCGCGGGGGGCCACAACGCGCCCGCTCGCGGCGACGTCCAGCTCAACGAGCGGGGCGAGCCGATCTACGGCGAGCGGGACGAAGTCGACTTGGCGAAGATGCGCGAACTCGGCGCACCCTTCTGGATCGCGGGCGGCGCAGGTTCGCCCGACGGCGTCGTGAAGGCGCTCGAAGAGGGCGCCGCGGGCGTGCAGGTCGGCACCCTCTTCGCGTACTCCGACGAATCGGGGCTGACGGCGCCAATCAAGCGCTCCATCCTGGCCCACGCCTTGCGCAACGACGTGGACGTCTTCACCGATCTTCGCGCCTCGCCCACCGGCTACCCGTTCAAAGTCGTGCGCTGGGCCGGCGATCCCGCGGTCGGCGCGAAGCGGAATCGCATCTGCGACGTCGGCGGGCTTCGCGTGACCTACATGACGCCGCAAGGCACGGTGGGCTACCGCTGTCCGGCCGAGCCGGTCCAGGACTACGTTCGGAAAGGCGGAAAGTCCGAGGACACGGACGGACGGAAGTGCCTCTGCAACGCCCTCATGGCGAACATCGGCATCGGGCAGGTGCGGGAAGACGGCTGGGAGGAACCGCCGCTCGTGACGAGCGGCAACGACCTCACGATCATCTCCAAGTTCCTGGCCGGGCGCGAACGCTACTCCGCGAACGACGTGATCGACTACCTGCTTTCGAAACTCCCGGCGGAAGACGGACCCAACGGCCCGCCCGCCTCCGACGGCGCCGCGCCCCGCGACGAGCGAGTCGCCGCGGCCGCCCGCGCCGACTAGCCGCGCGAAGGGCGCGCCCGATCGGCGCACACTCATGACGACCCTCGAAGGCGACGACTCCCACCGCGACCCCGAAGCCCCCGACACCGCAGACTCCGACGCCGCGCCTCCCGCTCCTCCGCCCGCCGTGGTCTCGATGCGGGAAATCCTCTTCCCGGCCCACGGATTCTCGGCGACGGAGATCCTCATCGCCGTGAACATCCTCGTGGCGGCCGTTCTGATCGCCGCGTGGGGCCGCGACTACCTCGCCATCCTGCGCGCGACGACGGCCGACTGGTGGCGGGCCGTGCACGACGGCGGCGCGTACGCCTGGTGGGCGCCGACCCTCTTCCTTCACGCGGGGCCGGGGCACCTGGGGCGGAACATGATGGCGCTCTTGGCGGCGGCCGGGGCGGTGGAGTTCCTTGCGGGGAAGCGCTGGACGATCGCCGCCTACTTCATCACGGGACTCGGGGGCGCCTGGGCGTCGTACGTGGGACACGGCGCGCCGCCCCTGAGCGTCGGGGCGTCGGGCGCCATTTTCGGGCTCCTCGGCTGCGCCGTTTCGTTCATCATTCGCCGGCGCGGGACCTTCAACTACGCGCAGCGCTGGAAAGTCTGGCGGGTCTACGTGCCGCTCTTCGTGCTGCTCTTCCTGCCCGCCATCGCGAACGCCGACGTGCA
>DASTSZ010000402.1:0-2528 GCA_035760425.1 Candidatus Eiseniibacteriota bacterium
CCTCCGGCCATCGACGATCAGACGTTGGCGCCGGAGCGGATTCGCTCGTTCGCCGAAACGAATCGCGGCGTCCCCGATCGGAGCGAAGCCGAACGATGCTTCTCGTGCGGCCGCTGCACGCGCTGCGACACGTGCCTGGTCTACTGCCCCGAGGGGATCATCGATCGGACGGCGGAGGGCTACGCCATCGGCCTCGACTACTGCAAGGGATGCGGCATCTGCGTCGTGGAGTGCCCCCGCGGCGCCATGGAGATGACGCCGGTATGACGATGCAGCTGATCAGCGCCAACCACGCTTCGGCCGCGGCCGCCACGCTCGCGGCGCGCGCGAACCGGAAGGGCCGCGGCTTCTGCAGCGGCGTCTATCCGATCACGCCGCAGACGGAGTGCATCGAGCAGCTCTGCAAGGAAGAGATCGAGCGCGGGTCCGTGGTTCGCGTGGAGAGCGAGCACAGCGCCATGGCGGTCTGCATCGGCGCGGCGCTCTCCGGGGCTCGCACTTTCACCGCCTCCTCGAGCAACGGGCTCGCCTACATGGCCGAGAACGTCTTCACCGCCGGTTTCTTCCGCCTCCCCGTCGTCATGATGGCGGTCAACCGCACGCTCGGCCCTCCGTGGAACATCTGGGTGGATCACGGCGACACTCTGATGCTCCGCGACGCGGGCTGGATCCAGCTCTACTGCGAGGACAACCAGGAGGTCCACGACTCCATCCTGATGGCGTTCCGCCTGGCCGAAGACGAGCGGGTTCTGCTGCCGGTGATGGTCTGCCAGGACGCCTTCGTCCTCAGCCATACGATGATGATGACCGACATCCCTGACCAGGCGGCGGTCGACGCCTTCCTTCCATGCCTGAGCCTGCCGCACCGCGTGACCGACAGGCCGCGCGTCGTCGGAGGGCTCGACTTCCCGCACCAGACCGAGATGCACCGAAAGCAGCACCTCGACGCCATGGCGCGCGTCATCGACGTCCACCGCGAGGTCCAGGACGAGTTCGAGCGCTGCTTCGGGCGGCGTCCGCCGGATCCGGTCGTTCCGTACCGCATGGAGGACGCCGAACTCGTGGTTATCTCCATGGGCACGACCGCGAGCACCGCAAGGCTCGCGGTCGACGCCGCCCGGGAGCGCGGCGTGCGCGCCGGCGCGCTCCGTCTCCGCATGTTCCGCCCGCTTCCCGAGGCGGCGCTCCGCGCGGCGCTCTCCGGGAAACGCCGCGTCGCCGTGATCGATCGCGACTCGTCTCCCGGCCTGGGAGGCGTCGTTTGGGGCGAGGTCCGCGCCTTGGCCGACCCCGGCGCGATCGTGCAGAACTACCTCGTGGGCCTCGGCGGCGGCGATATTCGCCCCGAGCACGTCGAGCGGATCCTCGCGGATCTCACCGCGCGCGACGCCGCCGCCGAACCGATCTTCCTGGAGTCGGGCGAATGAGCGAGCCCATCCTGAAGGGCATGGCCCATACGCCGGCCGACCGGGCCGCGCCGCTCCTCCGCGCCGGGAATACGAACTGCGGCGGTTGCGGGATGTCGATCGCGCTTCACATGCTGAGTCGCGCCATCGCCGAACGGAAGGTCCAGATCGTGATTCCCGCCTGCTGCGGCATCGTCACGGCCGGGCCGTTCCCCTACAGCGCCTATGGAGCGCCTGTCATCGCCTCCACGTTCGCGTCGGCGGCGGCGCTCGCCACGGGCCTCACGCGGGTCGCCGAATCGAACGGGGACCCGACGCGCGTCCTCTGCTTCGCGGGCGACGGCGGGACTTACGACATCGGCCTCGCCACGATCTCGGCGGCCGCGGAACGCAACGAAGACATCCTCTTCGTCTGCTACGACAACGAGATCTACGGAAACACCGGCGGGCAGCGCTCCTCCGCCACGCCGTTCGGCGCCTTCACGACCACGACGCCACAGGGAAAGCACGTCGCGAAGAAGGACATCCTCGGCATCATGGCCGCGCACCGGATCCCATACGCGGCCTCGGTCTCCATGGCGCACCCCGAGGACATGATGCGGAAACTGACCCGCGCGCTGGATCTCCGGGGTTTTCGCTTCCTGCATGTGCTCTCGCCGTGCCCCACCGGCTGGAAGTCGGAGCCTTCGGAGGGAATCGAGTTGATCCGCTGGGCCGTGGAGTCGGGGCTCTACCCGGTCCTGGAGGTCGTGGACGGGCGCGACTGGACGATCGATCTGGAGCCGTCGTTCTCCGACCCCGCGCTCGCGAAGTTCCTGGAGCGCCAGGGCCGGTTCAGCAAGGCCCACGCGCGACCGGAGGACGTGCGCGCGGCGATCGACCAGGTCTGGCTCGATCTGAGGGCTCGCGTCGCGTCCGGCTCCGGCGCGCCTCGCTAGCGAACGAGAACGAACCTCCCCGAAGCCGTCTCCGACATCGACTCCACGCGATAGAAGTAGATCCCGGAGCGGAGCGCCCGCCCCTCGGCGTCCCGGCCGTCGAAGGGGACGTCGCGGTAGCCGCCCGCGCCGGCTCGGCCCGCCGCCAGCCGGCGAACGAGGCGCCCGGACGCGTCGAAGAGGC
>DASTSZ010000403.1:0-4403 GCA_035760425.1 Candidatus Eiseniibacteriota bacterium
GGAGTCGGCCAGCGCCACGGCGGCGAGCCCCGCGCGATGCCAGATGACGCGGGCGCCCGGGATCGGCGCCGGCGGCGAGGCCAAGGCCGGAAACGCGCCCAGAAGCAACGCGGCGAGAACCAGGGGTGGACGCGTGAAGAAGCCCCACGTCTCTGCGCTGAACCCTGGGAAGCACCTCGTGTCCAAATGGACACGCGCCCCGAACCGATTGAACCAACTCATCTTCGCCATTCGATTGATCCTGCTCCTTCGATCCGAATGTGTCAAGCCTGACACGAAATCGCGGTCCGCCGAATCCGACGCAGACCTCAACTTAATGTAAATAAACAACTTAACCAACCGGCACGCCGATTGAATAAGCCTCGGATCACCGGCGCGCCATCTCGGCGGCGCCGGACTCCGAGGCCGCCGCGATGCGCCGGCCCGGACGGCCAGGGTCGGCAGGTCGGCGCCGCCTCTCGAGTCGAACCCCACGAACGCCGATTGGGAGCAGGGTCATGATTCGCCAAGAGAAGAAGTCGAGCATGCGAGGCATCAATCGTTGGGACGTCGCGGTGGCGGGGTCGTTTCTCCTGCTCCTCGTGGCGCTCGGTTGCGGCAAGGAGGAGAAGCGCGTCTCCGCGACGAACAGCGACACGCGGGGCGCGGGCGTCGTGGCCGCGCCGGCCGCGACCACCGCCGGCGGGACCGCGGCGACCGCCTCGACCGTCACGTCGGGCATCCTCGTGGCGGATGAGAACACGAACCCGGGCGAGACGTCGGCGCAGGCGCCCGCGGCGGAGCAGGCGATCACGCTGCCGCCGGAAATCGTCGCGAACGTGGCCGACTCGCTCGTCGTGCCGGGCAGCATCGTCGAAATCACCGCCGAAGGCTCGTCCGACGTGACCGAGATCACCCTCTCGGACGGACGGGGCCAGTCGCGACCCTTCGTCTTCGACGCGGCGGCGAACGTCTGGCGCGCGTCGTATCGCGTGCCGCTTCGGAGCACGACCGAACGGCTCGGCCTCTCGGCGACCGCGACGAACGGCGGCAGCCGCTGGAAGCGCGTCTGGATCTTCTTGAATGTCCTTCCGAAGCAGACCGCCCGCGCGGAGTCGGGCGAGGGTTGCTGAGAGGCGGTCGTCACGTCCGAAGCGTCGCATCGAGCCCTCGGGGCCCAGCCCCGGGGGCTCTCCCTTTGGCGCGCGCCCTCAGAGCACCTCGAGGCGAACGCGCGCGACGCCCGCGCGCAGGAATCCGAGCTCGCGCGCCGCGCGCTTCGAAACGTCCACGATGCGGCCGCGGCGAAACGGTCCGCGATCGGTGATCGTCACGACGACGCTTCGTCCGTTCTTGAGATTCGTGAGGCGCACGCGGGTGCCGAAGGGAAGCGTGCGATGGGCGGCCGAGAGATCGTCTGGATCGTAACGCTCGCCGCTGGCCGTTCGCCGACCCTCGAACTCCTCGCCGTAATACGAGGCGAAGCCGGTCGATTCGGCGGAGTCGGGCCTCGAGTCGCCGAGCCCGGCCGACGGTCCGGTGCCGGCGCATCCCGACGCGAGGAGGAGGGCTGCCAAGAGGGAGGTTCGAAGGATCACGCGCATCCCCCAACCATCGGCACGAGTCGACCGCGGCTGAAGCCGCCGCGGCGCCGGTGAGCGTGGCTCGATTGGGCCATCTCACCCGATCACGCGGGGCATTCGACCCCGCGAACACGCCGCCGAAAGGGTCGAATCGGGCTCCCGCCGGGGGGCCTCATTGCACGGCCGTCACTTACCGGTGGGTATCGACCTCCGGGCGTTCCGGCACGTCCATTGCAGAATGCACTCCCGCCATGCGAGAGAGAACACCCAGTTCAGGTATCGGATTCGCGCTCACGCTGCTCGTCGTCATCGTAGCCACGATCCTCGCCCTGACCAAGATCGCCGAACGATTCCCTCGGCCCTAGGAGCGGGGCCGCCAAGGCTCGGCGCCTCCCCGACTCCGCGGAGTCGCGCCCCTCTACCGGTGGACGCCCGCGGCCTCGCTCCCGGTCCGCTCCACGAACTCCACGTACGATCCACCGTACGCGAAGGGCGGGAGCCCCGGCGCGCCCTCGCCGTCGCCGGGCCGCAACTCGAGGACGCGGTTGCTCAGCCCCTTGAGGAAGGTGCGGTCGTGGCTCACGAAGAGCATCGTGCCCTCGAAGTCCTTCAGCGCCTCGACGAGCATCTCCTTCGTCTCGAGATCGAGATGGTTCGTCGGCTCGTCGAGGATGAGGAAGTTCGGCGGATCGAAGAGCATCTGCGCGAGCACGAGCCGCGACTTCTCGCCGCCCGACAGGACGCGCACCGGCTTCTCGTGATCGGTGCCGGAGAAGTGGAACGCGCCGAGGAGATTCCGAAGGACGCCCTGGCCCGCCATGGGGAAAGCGCTCTGGATCTGCTCGAAGACCGAGAGATCGGGATTCAGCTGCTCCAGCGATTGCTGCGCGAAGTAGCCGACCTTGAGCCCGGCCCCGAGCCGCACCGAGCCGTGGTCGGGCTCCAGCACGCCGGCGACGAGTTTCAATAGCGTCGTCTTCCCGGCGCCGTTTCGGCCCATGACGCACCAGCGCTCCGTGCGGCGGATGACGAAGTCGAAGCCGTCGTAGAGCACGCGCGTCCCGTACGCCTTCGAGACGCCCGAGAGCATGACGACGTCCTCGCCCGACCGCGGCGGCTGGGGGAAGTCGAACTCCACCACCTTTCGGCGCACGGGTAGCTCGACGACGTCGAGCTTCTCCAATTTCTTCACGCGGCTCTGCACCTGCGCGGCCTTGGCCGCGTGCGCGGCGAAGCGCTCGATGAAGCGCCGCTCCTTCGCGAGCATCGCCTGCTGGCGCGCGTAGGCGGCCTCGCGGTTCGCCTCGGCGATGGCGCGCTCGCGCACGTAGTAGTCGTAATTGCCGGTGAAGGTGTTGAACTCGCCGCCGTCGATCTCCACGATCCGGCTCACCACGCGGTTCATGAAGTCCTTGTCGTGGCAGGTCATGAGCACGGCGCCGGGGTAGTCGCGGATGAACTCCTCGAGCCAGAGGATCGACTCGATGTCGAGGTGGTTCGTCGGCTCGTCCATGAGGAGCACGTCCGGGCGGCCGAGGAGCACGCGCGCCATCCCGACGCGCATCTTCCATCCGCCCGACAGGGCGCCGACGTCGCCGTCGATCTGGCGGTCCTCGAACCCGAGCCCGTGGAGCACCTCGCGTGCGCGCGCCTCCAGGTCGTAGCCGCCGCCGTCCTGATAGGCCTCCTGCACTTCGCCGAACCGCTTGAGGATCTTCTCCATCTCGCCGGCGCGGTCCGGATCGGCCAGGGCGTGTTCGAGGTCCTTCAACTCATGGTGGAGGTCGCCGAGCTTGCCGCTCCCCGCGATCGCCTCGTCGAGCACCGAGCGCCCCGACATCTCGCCCACGTCCTGACGGAAGTACCCGATCGTCGTCCGCTTGGGGACCGAAACCTCGCCTTCGTCGGGCGTCTCTTCGCCGATGATCATGCGGAAGACGGTCGTCTTGCCGGCGCCGTTCGGGCCGACGAGGCCGGCCTTCTCCCCGGCGTTGAGCTGAAAGCCGGTCTCCACGAAGAGGACCTGCTTGCCGTACTGCTTGCTGAGATTGCTGAGGGAGATCATGGGCCGGGAATTGTACCACCGATGCGGCCCCGCGAACGCGGCGCGGGGCACCGACTTGGGGACGTCGCGGGTTCGCCGGGCGGTTCGAATCGAGTCGCGGGGCTGGCGTTCTTGCCTTCGAGAGGCTATCTTTACTGGTAAGCAAGGCCCGGACCTCGGCGCGGTCACGATCCCCATGGACAGTCCGCGAGCGATCGATTCGGGAACACTCCGCCATTGGCGCGCGACAACGGGCGCTGGCGAGGCTAGGAGTAGCAACGATTCAAGATCGAACCGCTCGGACGCAAACCGCTCCTTCTCGTGTGATCTTCGCGCCGGGACATCCCGCCGGCTTCGGCGAAGTCGTGAAACGACGCGTCGCCGACTATTTCGAGTCCCGCCGCATCTCTCCCAAAGCCAACGCGTCGATGGTCGTGAAGACGATCCTGCTGCTGGTCGTCACGTTCGGATCGTACGGCCTGATCCTCAGCAACCAGTTCACTCCGATTCAGATGCTGGGGCTCGCGGTTCTCATGGGGATCGGCACCGCGGGCATCGGATTCGGCATCGCGCACGACGCGCTCCACGGCGCGTACTCCTCGCGCCCGTGGGTCAACAAGCTCCTGGGTTTCAGTTTCGAACTGGCGGGGGCGAGCGGCTACATGTGGAAGATCACGCACAACGTGATCCACCACACGTATCCGAACGTGCACGGCCTCGACGAGGATCTCGAAGTCTCGCCGCTTCTGCGTCTGTCGCCGCAGGCGAAGCACCGCTGGATCCACCGATTCCAGCAT
>DASTSZ010000404.1:0-9109 GCA_035760425.1 Candidatus Eiseniibacteriota bacterium
GGCGACGCCCACGCGGAGGTCGTCGCGCTCGACGCCGCCGGCGCCCGCGCGCGCGGCGCCACGCTCGTCGTCACGCTCGAGCCCTGCGCGCACCACGGCCGCACCCCTCCCTGCGTCGACGCCATCCTCGCCTCCGGCGTCCGCCGCGTCGTCGTCGGCATGGTCGACCCGAATCCGATCGTGAACGGCCGCGGGATCGAGCGGCTTCGCGCCGCGGGCCTCGACGTCGTGGTCGGCGTGCTCGAAGCGGAGTGCCGCGCCCTGAACGATCCCTACGTGAAGGCGCTCGCGACCGGCCTCCCGTGGGTGACCTTGAAGGCGATGCTCTCGCTCGACGGGCGCATCGCCACCGACGCCGGCGACTCGCGGGGCCTCGGCGGCGAGGCGGAGCAGCGGCTCTGCCACCGGCTCCGCGCGACGAACGATGCCGTCCTCGTCGGACGAGGCACCGTCGAGGCCGACGATCCGCGGCTCACCGTGCGCTTCGTGCGGGGCGCCACGCCCTGGCGGGTGGTGCTCGACTCGGGGCTTCGCCTGCCGGCGCACGCCGCCATGCTCGCCACGACGGGGGACGCGCCGGTGATCGTCGCCACCGTCTCGCGCGACGAGACGCGCGCCGCCGCGCTCGAGGCGGCGGGCGCGCGAATCTGGCGCTTCGAGCCGTCGCCCGACGGGCGCGTGCCGCTACGCCCGCTGCTCGAGCGGCTCGTCCGCGAAGGGCGATACGCCGTGCTCGTCGAGGGAGGCGCGGCCGTCCACACGTCGTTCCTCCGCGAGGAATTCGCCGACGGCGTGGCCGTCGGCATCGCGCCGCTCCTTCTCGGCGGCGCGTCGCCGCGCGCGTGGACCGGCGATCTCGGACGCGCGCGCCTCGGCGACGCCATCGAGATCGATTCGCTCCGCTCGCGGCGCGTCGGCCGCGATCTCTGGATCGAGGGGACGATTCGCCGCCCGGAGGACGTCGATGTTTAGCGGCATCGTCGAGCGGGTCGGGACGATCGAGCGGCGCGCCGAGTCGGACGCCGGCGTACGGTTCCGCGTCCGCGCCGGATACGACCCCGCGCCCGCGCCCGGCGCGAGCGTCGCGGTGAACGGCGTCTGCCTGACGGTCGAGCGCGCCGAGGACGGCGCCTTCGACGTGACGGCCGTGGCCGAGACGCTCCGGCGAACGAATCTCGGCGCGATCGCGGAGGGCGCGCGCGTGAATCTGGAGCGCGCCCTCCGCGTCGGCGACGAGATCGGCGGGCACTGGGTGCAAGGCCACGTCGACGGCATCGGCACCGTGACCGGCGCCGAATCGAAGGGCGGCGACGTGCGCGTCGCGATCGAGACGCCCGCGCCGCTCCGGCGCTACATCGCCGAAAAGGGATCGATCACCGTGGACGGCGTGAGCCTCACGGTGGCCGCTTGGGAGGAGCCCCGCCTGGTCGTGGCGCTGGTTCCGTACACGCTCGAACAGACCACCGCGTCGGCCTGGCGCCCGGGAACGCGCGTGAACCTCGAAGTGGACGTCGTGGCGCGTTACCTGGATCGCCTCCTCGCGGCACGCGCGGGCGAGGCCGAGGGCGCGACCGCGCCGCGGACGGAGGCATCATCGTGAGTCGGGACATGAAACGCAGGAACGGCACGGGCGCGACGGGCGGCCGGGCGGCCGCCGGCGACGGCGTCGGCCGCATCGACGACGCGCTTCGCGCGCTGAAGCGGGGCGAGATGATCGTCGTCGTGGACGACGAGGATCGGGAGAACGAAGGCGACTTCGTCATGGCGGCCGAGAAGACGACGGCGGAGGACGTGAATTTCATGACCCGCGAGGCGCGGGGGCTCCTCTGCGTCTCGCTTCCGGGCGAGCGCTTGGAGCAACTGGGGCTGGGTCTCATGGCGCCGGCGAACACCGCCCGGTTCGCCACGCCCTTCACGGTTTCGGTCGACCTCCTGAAGGGGACCACGTCGGGTTCCTCGACGCAGGATCGCGCGCTCACCATTCGCGCGCTCGCCTCGGCGAAGACGAAGCCCGAGGCGCTGGCGCGGCCGGGACACGTCTTCCCGCTCAAGGCCGACGACCAAGGGGTGCTTCGGCGCCCCGGCCATACCGAAGCGGCGCTCGACCTCGCGCGGCTGGCGGGGCTTCGCCCGGCCGGCGTCCTCTGCGAGATCCTCGCGGCCGACGGCACGATGGCGCGCGGCCCGGAGCTGCTTCGCATCGCGAGGAAGCACGGCATGGTCCTCATCACCATTCGCGACCTCGTCCGCTACCGCTATCAGCGGGAACGGCTCGTCAAACGGATCGCCTCCTCGCGGCTGCCGACGAAGCACGGAACGTTCCGCGTCGTGGTCTACGAAAGCCCGCTCGACGGCGCGCATCACGTCGCCCTCGTGAAGGGAACGCCGTCGGCCTCGCGCGCCGACGTGGTCCGCCTCCACTCCCAGTGTCTGACCGGCGACGTCTTCGGCTCCATGCGGTGCGACTGCGGCGAGCAGATGGTCGCGGCGCTGGAGCGGATCGACGAGGAGGGCGCCGGCGCGTTCCTCTACCTGCGCCAGGAAGGGCGGGGGATCGGCCTCGCCAACAAGCTCCGCGCCTATGAACTCCAAGACATGGGGCTCGACACCGTCGAGGCGAACGTGCGTCTCGGCTTCGCGCCCGACCTTCGCGACTACGGCGTGGCCGCGCAGATCCTCCGCGATCTCGGCTACGAGAAGGTGCGGCTCCTCACGAACAATCCGAAGAAGGTCGACGCGCTCCGCGACTACGGCGTCGCCGTGGAGTCCCGGGAGCCGATCGAGACGCTTCCGAACGCGGTGAACGAGCGCTATCTCCGAACGAAGCGCGAGCGGATGGGGCACCTCTTGAAGAACCCGCTCCTTCGCGAGGCGGCCACGGCGCACGGGAACGGCCGGCGGGGGCGGGGCGCGTGAGTCCGGTCCGTCCGCTGAAGGGGTCCGGTCAGGAAGGATTTTCCGTTCCGCGCGGCGCGCGCGTGATCGTCGGCGATCCGGGCGACGGACGCGGGCTTCGCATCGCGATCGCCGCCGCCCGCTTCAACGATCGCATCACGTCGCGACTCTTGGCGGGCGCGTTCGGCGCGCTCGAGTCGGCCGGCGTCCGCGCCGCCGATCTCGCCGTCGCGTTCGTTCCGGGCGCGTTCGAACTCCCCTTCGTCGCGCGCCGGTTCGCGGTCTCCGGGCGCTACGACGCGGTGATCTGCCTCGGCGCGGTCGTTCGCGGCGGCACGCCTCACTTCGACTACGTCGCGGGGGAAGCGGCGCGAGGCATCGCGCGCGCGTCGGAGGCGACCGGCGTTCCGGTGCTCTTCGGCGTGCTCACGACGGACAACGAACGGCAGGCCCTCGATCGATCGGGCGGCCGCCACGGGAATCGCGGCGCCGACGCCGCCCGCGCGGCCGTGGAGATGGCGCGCGTGGCGCGCGGACTCCGAGGGAGGCGACGGGCATGACCTCGCGCCGGCAGGGACGGGAACTCGCCTTCCGCGCCGTCTATCAGGCGGACGTGACCGGGGAGACGCCGCGGCACTGTCTCGAGGAGATTCTGGAAGAAACGCCCTCCTCCGACGAAATCCGGCTCTTCGCCGCCACGTTGGTGCAGGAGCTGGAGGAGCATCGCGACAACGTCGACGCCATCGTGTCGCGGACGGCTCATAATTGGCCGCTCCGGCGCATGGCCGCGACCGACCGTTCCGTACTCCGCGTCGCGGTGGTGGAACTCCTCCATCATGCCGAGACGCCGACGCGGGTCGCGCTCGACGAAGCGATCGAAATCGCCAAGAAATACGGCTCGGAAACGTCGGGATCGTTCGTGAACGGAATCCTTGACCGAATCGCCCACGACGAGAGACCCTCCGCGGGATGACCACCGTTTTCCTGTCCGACATCCACGGCAATCTCGAGGCGCTCCAGGCGGTCCTCGCGGCCGTCGACACCTACGCACCCGACCGGATCATCTGCCTCGGCGACGTCGTCGGCTACGGCGCGAGCCCGAACGAATGCCTCGATCTGGTCCGTTCCCGCTGCAAGACGGTCCTTCTCGGCAACCACGACGCGGCGGCCAGCGGCGGGCCGGAGATCGCCCGCTTCAACATCCACGCCCGCGTCGCGGCCGAATGGACGAGCCGCGTGCTGACGCGGGACAACCGCGAGTTCCTCCAGCGACTGCCGCTCACGTTCGAAGGGAACGGATTCCTCTGCGTCCACGCCTCGCCGGCGACGCCGCGCGATTGGGAATACCTGCTCGACCGGTTCGACGCCGAGCCGCAGTTCGCCTACTTCAACGTTCCGGTCTGCTTCATCGGCCACACGCACCAGCCGGCCATCTTCATGGCCGATCCGGGCGGCTGCCGCTCGCTCCCGGTCGGTTCGCTCTCGCTCGACCCGCAGCGCCGCTACATCGTGAACGTGGGGAGCGTGGGCCAGCCGCGCGACCGCGATCCCCGCGCCTGCTTCGTCGTCTATCACGAGCACGCGAGCCGGATCGAATACGTCCGCGTCCCCTATCCCGTCGAGATGGCCCAGGAGCGGATCCGGGCCGCGCGCCTTCCCGAGGTCCTGGCCACACGCCTCGCCACGGGGGAATAGCGTGTCGCCGCGCGCCTCCACCGAAGAGCACTGGAATCGATTCTGGACCGAGCGCGCCGACATCGACGCGGTCTATCCGACCGACGGCCGCGTGGTCGAGCAGATCGAGGCGCAGGGTCCCGTTCAAGGGAAGCGGATCATGGAGGTCGGCGCCGGATCGGGGCGCGACAGCGTCCGGCTCGCCGCCGCGGGCGCCACCGCCGTGATCCTCGACTACTCCGTCCCCTCGCTCGAGACCGCGCGCCGCGTCGCCGAGCGGGAGGGCGTGCGCGCCCACTTCGTGCGGGCCGACGCGCTGCGGCTTCCGTTCCGCGACGGCGCCTTCGACGTCGTCTTCCACCAGGGCCTCCTCGAGCACTTCCGCGACCCGATGCCGCTCCTGCGCGAGAACGTGCGCGTCCTCGCGCCCGGCGCGCTCCTCCTGGTGGACGTGCCGCAGCGCTTCCACCTCTACACCGTGGCGAAGCACGTCCTCATCGCGATGGGGAAGTGGTTCGCGGGATGGGAGACCGAGTTCTCGATCGGGGAACTGGAGCGCGTGATGCGCGACGCCGGCGTGCGGATCACGAGCCGCTACGGCGCCTGGATGATTCCCGGCCTCTTCTATCGCGCGCTCCGCCTCGGGCTCTTGAAGACGAGGCTGGCGCGGCTCCCGCTCTATCCGCCCTCCGTGCCGCTCGTCACGCCCGTCGTCGGCGCGATCCGCCGCGCGTGGGAGCGCACGCCCTTCGCCATCCACACCTACTTCGTCATCGGCGCGCTGGGGCGGAAGGAACGCGGCGGCGCCGCTCCGCCCGGGGCCTGATCGTGCGCATCGTCGCCCTCAATTGGCGCGATCCGCGCCACCCCGAAGCGGGCGGGGCGGAACTCCACCTTCTCGAGATCCTGAAGCGCTGCGTGCGGGACGGCGACCGCGTGACCTGGCTCGCCGAGGCCTTGCCCGGCGGCGCCGCGGAGGACGAGGTGGAGGGGATCCGGATCGCCCGCGCGGGCGCGTGGTACAATGCCCACCTCGCCCTCGGCGCGCTCTACCGCGCACGGTTCCGGAGGGAGCGCGTCGACCTGGTGATCGAGGACATCAACAAGGTGCCTTTCTTCACGCCGCTCTTCGCGCGCGCGCCGGTGCTCGCGGTGGTGCCGCACCTGTTCGGCGCGACGGTCTTCCGCGAAGCGCCGATTCCGGTCGGCGCCGTCGTCTGGGCCCATGAAGCGCTCCTTCCCCTCGTCTACCGCCGCACTCCCTTTCTCGCCATCTCCGACAGCACGCGCGACGACCTGGTCCGCCGCGGCATCGCCCGCGAGCGGGTCTCCGTCGTCCGTTGCGGCCTCGATCAGGGCGCCTACGCCGTCACCACGCCGCCCGAATCGCGCGGCCCGGTCGTGGCGTTCCTGGGGCGCCTGCGGAAGTACAAGGGCGCCCAGTTCGCGCTTCGCGCCATGCCGGCGCTCCTGGCCGCGGTTCCCGACGCGCGGCTCGACGTGATCGGCGACGGGCCCTATCGCGCCGACTTGGAGCGGCTCGCCGCGAGCCTCGGCGTCTCGGGGCGCGTCCGTTTCCTCGGCGCGCTCTCGCACCAGGCGAAGGTGGCGGCGCTGAACGAGGCGCAGGTCGCCGCCTGCCCCTCGCCGAAGGAAGGATGGGGCCTCACGGTGATCGAGGCGAACGCCTGCGGCGCGCCGGTCGTCGCGAGCCGGAGTCCCGGACTGGTGGAGTCGGTCCGCGACGGCGAGACGGGCCTCCTCGTGCCGCACGGGGACGTGCCGGCGCTGGCCGCCGGGCTCGCGCGCTTGATGCGCGATCGAACCGAGCGACTGCGCATGGCCGAGGCGGGACGGCGCTGGGCCGCGACGTTCGACTGGGAGACCTGCTACCGCGACAGCCGCGCCTGTTTCGCGCGCGCGGCGGCGTCGCGGGGAGCGGCCGCGTGACGCCCCGCTGGCGCGAGCTCTTCCACCGCTACAAGGTTCTCCTCGTCGGCGTGAAGATCGCGCTTTCGATCGCGCTCTTCGCCTACGTCGTCGCGAAGGTCTCGCCCGGCAACGTCTGGGCGGTGGTGCGGCGCGCGAACCCGACCTATCTCGCGGCGGCGGCGGCGCTCTTCGTCTTCTCGAATCTCGTCGGCTCGTGGCTCTGGGCGCGGCTCCTGCGCGCGCAGGGCGTGCAGATCCCGTATCGCAAGGCCGCGGCCTATTACTTCGTGGGACTCTTCTTCAACAACTTCCTCCCCTCGAACATCGGCGGCGACATCGCGCGGATCAGCGACGCCTCGAAGTACGCGACGAACGTCAGCTCGGTCTTCTCGGCGACGCTCATGGACCGCCTCATCGGCGTCGTGGCGATCGCGCTCCTGGCCGTGCTCGCCTCGTTCGCCTCGCTCGACCGATTCCACCTCTACGCCATCTACGGCGGCATCGTCCTCATCTTCCTCTTCTCGCTCGCGCTCTTCCTGAGCGTCTTCCACCGCGGCGTCCTGAAGGCGTTCGAGTGGCCTTTCCGCGTGCTGAAACTGCGGAAGGTGGAGGAGGCGATCGGCCGCCTGCTGGACGACCTCCACGGCTTCCGGAACGAAAAGGCGGCCCTCCGGGCGGCGTTCCTGGCCTCGACGCTCGTCCAGATCAGCCGGATCTACGTCCATTACCTGGTCGGCGTTTCCCTGGGAGTCCGGCTCGCGGCGGGGTACTATTTCCTCTTCGTGCCCGTTTTGGCCGCCCTGGTCTCGCTTCCGATCTCCATGAACGGACTCGGGATCCGGGAGGGGGCTTCGGTGGTTCTATTCCAGATGGCGGGGCTGACGCGGGAGCAGGCGTTCACGATCCCGTTCGTCACGTATCTCATGTCGGTCTTCATCAGCCTTCTCGGCGGGTTCATCTTCGTCACGCGGTCGCCACGTCGCGCCCTGGCTCGGAAGCTCGAGGCCCGGCGGGAGAAGCGGGCGGGGGGCGCCGGCTCCATCGGTAGGGAGGACTCTCGGTGAATTCTTGGAAGCGGTGGCACGCCGTCTTCGGCGCGCTCGCCTTCTTCGTGCCGCTCTTCGTGTTCGTCCGCACGCTGACGGTGACGGTGCCGTTCTGGGATTCGGGCGAGTACATCGCCACCTCGCGCATTCTCGGCCTGCCGCACCCTCCGGGGAACCCCGTCTACACGATGCTCGGGCGCATGATGACGCTCATTCCCATCGCGAGCATCGCGCAGCGCGTGAACTTCATGAGCGCCCTCGCGTCGGCCCTCACCTGCTTCTTCACCTATCTCATCGTCGTCCGGACGCTCCGCCGCACGTTCGAGGATCGCATCGAGTCGGGCTCCGCCTGGCTCGCCTGCCTGGTGGGGGGGCTGACGGCGTCCTTCTTCGTCGCCTTCTCGGGGTCGTTCTGGGACAGCGCGATCGAGGCCGAGGTCTACTCGCTCTCCTCCGCGCTCATCGCGTTCACGATCTGGCTCGCGTTCAAGTGGTGGGACAACCTCGGGAAGCCGGGGAACGACAAGCTGCTGATCCTGATCACCTACGTGCTCGGCGTCTCCACGGGCGTCCATCTCGGGACGATCCTCGTGGCGCCGGGACTGCTCCTCCTGCTCGCCCTCATTCGGCCCGCGTACCTCCTGTCGGGCCGGTTCTGGTCGTCGGCGCTCATCCTGCTCGGCGTCTTCGCCGCCTTCGGGATCGCGGAGGCGATGGGCGTCACGCCGTCGCCGGTCGCGCTCGTCGTCCTGATCGGGGGCGTCGCGGCGCTCATGGTGGCGAAGAAGGATCAGCTCGTGAAGGACAACCTGGCGACGTGGTGGGCGCTCGCCGTGCTCGCCGGCTTCACCGTCCAGTTCTTCCTCCTCATTCGCAGTCAGCAGATGCCGGCCATCAACGAGGGCATGCCCGCCACGCTCGACGCGTGGAAGGACTACCTGCTCCGCAAGCAGTACGGCCCGTCGAACCCCTTCGACCGCCGCGCCGACCTCTGGTACCAGATCTCGCACATGTACTTCCGCTACGTCGGCGAGCAGTGGCGGATCATCTCCAACATCGGATCGCTCGACCTCCACTCGTTCTGGGTGCGCCTCGTGAACATGCTGCCGTTCGCGCTCGCGTTCCTCGGCGCCTGGTGGAACGCGCAGCGCGATAAGAAGACCTTCTGGTTTTTCGTGGCGCAGAACGTGATCATGGCGCCGTTCCTCATCTTCTATCTCAACTTCACCGACCACGAAGTGCGCGAGCGCGACTACTTCTTCACGAATTCGTATCACTTCATCGCGATCTGGATCGGCATGGGGGCCGCGGCGCTCCTCCACTCCATCGCGGAGGTGAGCGCGCCGGGACAGGCGAAGGCGGCGGCGCCGAACGCCGGGGCGAGCGCGGTCGCGGCCGCGCCGGCCGGTCCCGAGCCGGGGCCGCTCGCGGCGGCGCCCGCGGCCACGTGGATCGTGGCCCTCGCGCTCATCGGCTTCTCGGCGCTGCCCGCGCGCGCCGGGTGGTTCGAGCACGACCGGTCCAACTTCTGGATCGCGCAGAACTACGCCTACAACATGCTC
>DASTSZ010000405.1:0-4983 GCA_035760425.1 Candidatus Eiseniibacteriota bacterium
AGGCGGGCCGCGCGGGGCGCTCGCAGGGCGCGTCGCTCGCGGTGGTGATCGCCTACGACGACCCGATCGACCAGTACCTGATGCGCCACCCCGAGTACTTCTTCGCGCAGACGCCGGAGAGCGCGGTGCTCGATCCGGAGAATCCCTACGTCCTCGCCTCCCACATCGCGTGCGCCGCGTACGAACTGCCGCTGGCGCCGGAGGACGAGGCGCTCTTCGGGACGCGGGCGCCGCGGCTGGCGTCGCTCCTGGAGGAGGAGGGAACGCTCACCTCGCTCGACGGCCGGCGCTACTGGGCGCAGCCCGACTACCCGGCCGGGAAGGTTAGCCTCCGGACCATCTCCGACGACACCTACTCGATCCTCGACACCAAGCGGGAGAACGCCGTCATCGCCAACGTCGACGCCATCAGCGCGCTCGAACTCGTCTACCCCGAGGCGATCTACCTGCACGAGGGAAACACCTACTTCGTTCGCGAACTCGACCTGGCGCAGAAGGTGGCGTACGTGGAGGCGCGCGAGGTTGACTACTACACGCAGCCGGTGCTCGACACGCGGCTTCGCCTCCTGGAAACGCGCGAGACGAAACGCTGCGGGGAAGCGGAGATCGGCTTCGGGCAGGCGGACGTCAACTGGGCCACCGTCGCGATGAAGAAGATCCGCTTCCGGAGTCTCGACGCGATCGGCTACCACCCGCTCGAACTCCCGCGGCTCAACCTCGACACGGTGGCCTTCTGGATCCGCCCCGACGAAGCGGCGCGAAGCGCGGTGCGCGTGAAGGGGCTCAATCCGGCCGAAGGGCTCTCGGGCCTTCGGAATCTGATCATCACGCTCCTCCCGCTCCACGTGATGTGCGACCGGCCCGACCTCGGCGGAATCTTGAACAGCAGCAATCTCGGCGAGCAGGCGCTCTTCGTCTACGACCGCTATCCCGGCGGGCTCGGCTACGCCGAACGGGGGTACGCCATCGTCGGAGAACTCCTCGCCTCGGCGTTCGCCCTGGCGGCGGACTGTCCCTGCGAACTCGGCTGTCCCTCCTGCGTCGGCATGCCGGTGCTCCGCCCCGCGCAGCAGCAGGACTACGACCTGAACGGCGGCTGGCCGATCCCGAGCAAGGCCGCGACGGTGCTCCTCCTGCGACGGCTCCTGGGGCGCTAGTGCTCTCGAAGACGCTCCGCGCGAGGATCGGCGACCTCTTCCGCGAGGAGGCGCCCGCGAAGCCGGCGAGGAAGGGCGCGGCGGCCCAGAGCGCGGCGGCCCAGGGCGCGGCGGCCCAGAGCGCGGCGACGAATGGCGCGGGCGCGAACGGCGCGGCCGCGACGACCGCGTCCCCTCGTCCCGCGGCGCGCCGCGAACGAACCGTCCTCGCCGTTCCGATAGAGGAGGTCCTCTCCGGCGGCATCGTCACGAACGAGGAAGGCTCCCTTTTCGTCCACGAGCGCCTCTACACCGACTTGGGCGAGCGGCCGACGCCGCTCCTGCGCAGGATCGCGGCGCTCGATCGCGGCTCCTACGACGACGACGAGCGCGCCGCCGAGGCGAACCGCGCGCGTCGGCGCCGGATCCGGGCCGGCTACCGCGTGAAGGGGCCGCGGCTCGTGCGCGATCTCCCCGAACTCGCGGCGGGGGTCGATCCGCCGGAGCGCGGGCTCTTCCGCCGCTTCGGCCACCGGCGACTCCTCTATCTCGACATCGAGACGTGCGGGCTCTCCGGCGTGCCGGTCTTCCTCGTGGGGCTCGGCTTCGTCGTCGACCGGAACATCGTCTTTCGCCAGCTCTTCGCGCGCGACTACGCGGAGGAGCGCGCGCTCCTCTTCGAACTCTCGCGCATCGCGCGCGACTTCGACGCGCTCGTCACGTTCAACGGGAAGACCTTCGACGCGCCGTTCCTCCAGGACCGAGCGGTCCACCATCGCGTCCCCTTCGCGCTCCCGCAGCCCCATCTCGACCTCCTCTGGATGGCGCGGCGCCGCTGGAAGGCGCACCTCCCCAACTGCCGCCTCCAGACACTGGAGTGGCGCGTCCTTCGCCGCCGCCGCGGCGGGGACGTGGACGGCTCGGAGATCCCGGGGCACTACCACGACTACGTGAAGCGCGGCGAAGCCCACCGGCTCGTCCCCGTCTTCCACCACAACCTGCTCGACGTGGTGGCGATGGTGGAGCTGACGCCGCCGATCTTCGATCCCGAGGTCGGGGTATACTGAGCGGAGCCGGCTCCCCTGGGGGAGGAGTCTCGATGCCACGTCTCTCGAAGATCCTGAGTCTCGTCCTCGTCGCGGCCGGCGTCTGCATGCCCGCCGCGCTTCGACCCGCCGCCGCCCTCGCCGCCACGCCGTCGCCGCCGCGCGCGCGATCCTCCATCGAAGGTCAGATCGACGCCCGCGTTCACGCCGCGATGCCGTCCTTGATCGAGACGCGTCGCGACATCCATCGCCATCCCGAGCGCTCGGGGCAGGAAGCGCGCACCGCCGCGCTCGTCGCGAAGAAGCTCCGCGCGTTGGGGCTCGCGGTTCGGACCGGCGTGGGAGGCCACGGCGTGGTGGCGATCCTCCGCGGCGGAAAGCCGGGGCCGGTCGTCGGCTATCGCGCCGACATGGACGCCGTTCCGTCCCACGACCCCGACCCCGTCGACTTCCGCTCCATCGTTCCCGGTGTCCGCCACATCTGCGGTCACGACGTCCACACCACCGTCGGCATCGGCGTGGCGACGGCGCTCGCCGCGGTGAAGCGCGATCTCCCGGGCACGGCGGTCTTCTACTTCCAGCCGGCCGAGGAGAACACCGAGGGGGCGCGGGCGATGATCGAGGCGGGCGCGCTCGACCGCCCGACGCCGAACGCCGTCTTCGCGCTCCACTGCTCGCCGTTCGAAGCGGGCACGATGGCGGCCGTCGAAGGGCTCGTGCTGCCCGGTCTCGACGCCGTGACCATCCGGCTCTCGGGCGCCGGCGACCTGGGCGCCGCGGCGAAGGCCGCCGTCGCGCTCCTGCGCAGCGTGGACACGCCGCGGGAGGCGACCGGCGCCGCGGCCGATTCCTTCGTCAGCGTGGAGATCTGGGATCAAGGGCTTCCGGACGGGGACCGCGCCGTCGCCGTCTCGGCCGGCATCCGGGCCGCGAGCGAGACGATCTTCGCGCGCGTGGAGCGCGACCTCCGGGCCAAGGCCGCCGCGCTCGGGATCCCCGACGTGAGGGCCGAGGTCGCCTACCGCCACGCGATCGTCCCGGCGACCGTGAGCTACCTCGAGACCGTGAGGGCCACGTATCCGGCGCTTCGCCGCGCGCTAGGGAAGGATCGGCTCGAGATCCTCCCGCGCGGCTCCCGCTACTTCAGCGAGGATTTCTCGTACTTTCTGCAGCGCGTGCCGGGGTCGATGTACTTCCTCGGCGTCTCCAACAAGGCGAAGGGAATCGTCGGGATGCCCCACTCGCCCGGGTTCGCCGTGGACGAGGCGGCGATCGAGGTGGGATCGCGGACGATGGCGCGGGTGCTCGCGGACTACCTCGCGCGGGGCGCCGCGCGCCGCTAGGGCAGCCGCTCGAAGCGAATGACGCCCTCCTCCGAACCCGGCCCGATCTCGCGAAAACCGGTCTTCCGCAACACACCGATCGACCCGATCAACACGGGATAGGTCTCCGCGATCACGCGGCGCACCCCGCGCTGTAGAAACGCCCACGCCACGAGCGCCTCGACCGCTTCGCTCGCGTAGCCGCGCCGCTGATATTCCTCCAGCACCGAATAGCCGATCTCCACCGTGCCCGTGGCGTCGGGACCGCCCTTGAAGCCGCCGTTTCCGATGGCGAGGAGCGGCTCGCCCTCCTCGGCGGCGGGGAGCGCGATGTACCAAAAGCCCCACCCCGCGGCGCCCTTCGCCTCGCGCAGCACGCTGATCGACCAGGCGAGCGAGGCTTCGTCGTTGAGCGGGGGCGGCCAAGGCAGCGCCAGGCGAATGCCGTAGTCGCGCTCGAGCGAACCGCGGTCGTCTCGTTCCGCGAGCGCCATCGCGAGCGTCGCCGCGACGAGTTCGAGGCGGGTCGTCCGAAGTCGGGGCGTGTCGAAGGTCATGGCGGGAGGGTGGGCGGAAGCGGGCCGAGGCGTCAAGGGAGGCTTCGACGGCGTCGAATCGCCGACGCGCCGGCCCGCATTCACGTCGCGCGCAATCCTTCACGCCCTCGAAACCGCCGGCAATTACGCGCCATCGCCGCCCGCCCCCCGCGGGCACGCCCCTTGCCCGTCATCGCCTCGCGCCGCATCGGCCCCGCCCTCGCTTGCGGGGCATGAACGGCGCAACCCACGGGCCGCGGAGGCGCGGGCTCCGGATGGGACGGGGAGGACGGTACCGCGGCGGCCGGCGGGCGCTGGCCGCGAGACAGCGATCGGCGTGGTCGCGCGGGAAGTTCTCGGGACGTCTCGGAGGGAGGGACGTCTTGGCCGGGTGGCGCGGAGTTCGCGCGGCCGCGATTCCCGTGGGCCTGATTCGCGGCGGCGCGCCCTGGTCCCCACCTCTACCACGAAACGGCCGGGCGCCCGCCGTCCTCTGCGGACGGCGCGGTCAGTAGACGCGAACGGGGAGAATCACCATCGGGAGGCCGTGGAACGCCAGGCGGCGCTGGAGCGCGGCGCACGTCTGGTTGTGGAGCCAGCGGTTCGCGGCCCCTTCCTTCTGGAAGACCAACTGCCCGCCGAAGGCCACCGAGCGCGGGAAGGACTCGTTGATCTCCAGACAGAGCGTCTCGAGTTCGTCCACGATGTCCGTGCCGAGCGCGTAGCGGTACTCGGCGGGCACGCCGATGCGCCGCGCGAACTCCACGTATTTCCGCAGTTCCTGCTCCGTGCTCGCGCGAAGATGGTCGAGCTCGTCCTTCCCCTTGAACCGTCCCGAATCGATCATGCCGACCGAAATGAAGACGACCTGCTTGAACTGGTTCGGGAAGACGCGGAAGAGGTTGAGGAGCGTGTGGATCCCGAGGCCGCCGAAGGACGTGAC
>DASTSZ010000406.1:0-4380 GCA_035760425.1 Candidatus Eiseniibacteriota bacterium
GAGCCGAGCGGATCGAGATGCGCGAGCGGATTGAGGGTGAGCCGCCCGAGGAGACGCGCCGTCGGGTCGCCCAGTCGCATGGCCGCGTAGCCATGGCTCCACTCGTGCACCGTGAGCGCGAAGAGGAGCGGCGGGATGAGGAGAAGGAACTCGACCGGGTTGCTAAACACGCGGTCCCCTGCCGCGACGACGACGAGTCGCGGCGCGGCGCGCGCCCGGGCTAGGGCTTGCCGTCACCGGCAGGCGCGGGCGGAGGTCCCAGGACGACTTGGCAGGAGTGCGTGAACCAGCGCTCCGCGGCCAGTCGCACGTCCTCGGGCTTCAATTTCAGGAGGGCCGTCTCGAACCGGCTCGGGAAGTCGAGCGGCAGGCCCTGCGCCGCGTAGTTCGCGAGCATCTTCGCCCGCACGACCGGTTCGTTCTGCTTGAAGAAGTAGCCGTCCTGAACGCGCTTCAGCTGCACGGTCCATTCGCCCTTGTCGAGCGGCTCGACGCGCAGACGCTGGAGTACGGCGAGGGTGGTGTCGCGCGCGGCCGGGAGCTTCTCCGTCGTCGCGCCGAAGAAGACGGCCAGGAAGCCTCGCGTCGGGAAGAGGGACCAGACCACGCCGGGCGAGACCGCGTCCTCGCGATTCGCCATCCAGTAGACGATCGGCGAGCGATCCTCCGAGCGGAGGTAGGAGTCGATCATGGCGAACGCCGCGAAGTCGGGGTCGAGATAGCCGGGCGCCGGATAGCCGATGACGACGGCGTGCGCGAGCCAGGGACGCTGCTGCGTCACGCTCATGTCCGAGGCGAGCGGAGTCAGCTCCGGCCCGGAGGGCTCGAGCGCCGGGCCCGCGGTCGCGGCGGCGAGCGACTTCTCCAGCTGCGCCAGGAGCCGCTTGCCGTCGACGTTTCCGACGAAGACGAAGGTCATATTGCCGCCGGCCGAGACGCGCTTGTGGAGCGCGAGGAGGTCGGAACGGCGCGCTTGGGCGATCGCCGTGACGAGCCCCTGCGGGATTCGCTGGTAGGGCGTCCCCATGCACATCGTGCTGAGGAACTGCCCGAAGGCGGACGGGAGCGGGCTCTCCGCCGCGAAGGTCGCGTCGCTCGTGGCGCGCACGCGGACCGCCTCGACGACCGTGTCGGGGAGCGACGGGAAGAGCGCGATGTCGGCGAGCAGCGTCGCCGCGCCCGCCGCGTGTTCCCGGTCGGTCTCGATGACGATCTGCCCCACGTCGGCGCCGACGCTCGCGGAGAGTTTGGAATTCGTGCCGCGCAGCCGCACGTGGAAGTCGGACGCGCTCGACTTCGTGGTCCCGCCGAGCATGGCTTGCAGGAGCATGTTCCCGAGACCGGCCGTTTCTTCCGTTTCGTAGCGCACGCCCATGCGGAAGGCGACCACGCCCGCGACGTTCTGGCTCGTCCGCTGCTCCTGGACGAGGATGCGGACCCCGTTCTTCAGCACCTTCTCCAGCACCGGCTGGCCCGGATCGTAGATCGGGACCCTCGGGCGTTCCGGAAGACTGTCGGGAACGACCCGCTCCTGCGCGCCCGCCGGCGCCGCGCCGAGAAGCGCGACCAGGCAAAGTACGGTGCATAGAAGGGTGCGAATCGGGGGGTGCGAAGGGGTCGAAATCGGGCTCGAAACGGGTCGGTTCGTTTGCATGGCTAACCCAGGCTAGCAGAAGTCCTTACAACGCGTCAACGACGGCCCTCCCCGGCGGGTCCTCCCTGGGGCGGGCGTTCCATTTGGGACACCCGCAAAAAGTCGCCCCTCTCCCATCAAGCTGCACGACGAGGGGCCGATGCATTTCGTAGAGGCCGGGGGGCCTTCGTTCGAACCAGAGGGTTCGTGTATGTATCGGTACCCCGATCACGCCGGGCGTCTCCGCCCCGGCGCGAAAATCGCGTTTCTGGGCGGTCTGCTCGCCCTCGAGCTTCTCTGCGCGGCGCCTGCCGACGCGGGGAAACCCGAGGCCGTCGATTTCCCCGCGATCGTGTCGGAGTTCCAGCAGATCTGCGGCGAACTGGAGGAAGCCCGCACGGGCCTCCGGAACGGGACGCTCTCGAACGAGGAGTTCGCCGACCGCGTGCTCGATCTCTTCGTGCGCGCGGACAGTCTCCACCTCTGCGTTCCGCGCGGCGGTTGGAGCCGAAGCGGCCCGAACGCGGCCACGACCTTCGCCCTCTCGCGGGCGCTTCGCTATCTCATCGAGTCGTTGAGGGAGAACTACGTCGGCATTGCGGCGGGAGACGGGGTCAACTTCGTGGTGGCCGATCGGGCGTATCAGGCCGCGGTCGCGTGGCGCCCGAGTGTGGAGGCGGCCACGGCTACCGCGGCTCGTCGTAATTAAGTGGAGCTGGTGGGGATCGAACCCACTACCTCTTGACTGCCAGTCAAGCGCTCTCCCATCTGAGCTACAGCCCCGTCGGGAACGGACGAAAAAGGTACGACGAGCCGTGCATCTCCGTCAACCGCCAAGCGGCTCGCGCACCGCATCGACCCGCGACTTGACCCGCCGCGCGCGCGCGGCGAGACTCCGCCTCACGCAGCGCCCCCGCGGTTCGCGGGCGGGCGCCATCGACAATCATCGCCTTCAGGGAGAGACCACGTGACCACGCCGCCGTCGCCGTTCGCGAATCGCCGCTACCACTTCAGCGGCGTCGGCGGAAGCGGCATGTCCCCTCTCGCCCTCCTCGCGGCGTCGCTCGGTGCCGACGTGACCGGCTCCGACCGCAACCACGATCGGGGCGTCGAACTCCCGATCTTCATTCACCTGGCGCGCGGCGGCGTGCGCCTCGTCCCCCAGGACGGCTCCGCCGTCCACGCCGGGCTCGACGCCGTCGTCTACTCCACCGCCGTCGAGCGCTCGAATCCCGACTTCCGCACGGCCGAGGATGTCGGCGTGACCCTGGTGCGCCGCGGCTCGTTCCTCGCCTCGATCGCCGCCGCGCGCCGCGCCGTCGCCGTCGCCGGCACGAGCGGCAAGTCGACCGTGACTGCCATGATCGCCCACGTCTTCGAACGCTGCGGGCTCGACCCGTCCTTCATGGGCGGCGGCGCCGCCGTCGATCTCCCGGGCGCGATTCCCCCGGGAAGCCTCCGCCTGGGTGCCAGCGATTGGTTCGTGGTGGAAACCGACGAG
Source organism: Candidatus Eiseniibacteriota bacterium (assembly GCA_035760425.1). Lineage (GTDB taxonomy): Bacteria > Eisenbacteria > RBG-16-71-46 > SZUA-252 > SZUA-252 > SZUA-252. The sequence goes on from DASTSZ010000406.1 coordinate 3,135, forward strand.
AGCGACGGAAGCGTGGCCGAGTTCGCGCCGGCGATCGCCGTGCTCACGAATCTGAGCCGCGATCACAAGGAAGTCGAGGAGACCGCGCGCAACTTCGGGCGCCTGCTGGCGCAGACGAAGAACGCGGTCGTGCTTCACGTGGGCGACCCGCCGCTTCAGACCGTCGAGATTCCCGCCGGCCTTCGCGTGCTGCGCGTCGCGGTGGAAGGTCACGCGACGTGGGCGGAGCCCGAGTGGGTGGCCCGCCGTATCGCCCTCACGCCGACGAGCGTCTCGTTCGACCTGGAAGGCGTTCGCGTCACCGTCCCCTTTCCCGGCCGCCTCACGGTCGAGAACGCGCTCCATGCCGTCGTCACCGGCGTGGCCGCCGGAATCCCGTTGGAACGCGCCGCGGCGGCCATGGCCGATTTCGCCGGCGTCCGCCGGAGGTTGGAGCGGATCGGCGAAGCGAATGGAGTCGACGTCTTCGACGACTTCGCCCACAACCCCGTGAAGATCGCCGCGGCCCTAGAAGCCCTGCGCCCGAAAGGCGCCCTCTGGGTCTACTACCAACCCCACGGCTACGGCCCCACCAAGTTCTTCGCCGACGCGCTAGTGGAGACCTTCCGCACCGGCCTCCGCCCCGGGGATCACCTGCTACTGGCCCCGATCTACGACGCCGGAGGCACCGCAGACCGTTCGATTCACTCGGAAGATCTAATCGCACGACTCGATGCACCTGGTCTCGACGCGACCGTGCCCGCGACCCGCGACGTAGCCGCAGCCTCGTTGCTCGCCGCCAAGCCCGGCGATCGCATCGTAGTCATGGGCGCCCGCGACGACACCCTCCCGCTCTTCGCACGCCGAATCGCAGCGGAGCTTGCCGCTCGCGCTTCGTCGCAGGTCTCGCCTAGTCCATCGCGATAGTTCGCCGTCGCTCGGCTGTTCGTGGCGACGGGGGTTGGGCGAGAAGGGGGCTCTGGGAGTATGCGTCGCGGCTTCGCCGCTCGCGAACTCCCTCCGCCCCCTTCTCGCCCAACCCCCTCCCAACACTGCAGCCGCACAACGAAGACGTGTCGCTGCCTTCGGCGCGACAACGTTGAAATGGCGAATCCGACCAGCGCGAAGCGAAGCGACGCGCGGGCCGGATCGACCTCGTGCACTCCAGGCAGGAGCGGCGCTCGCGAAGCGAGCCAGCGGCCAAACCGCACCGAGGTCCTCGGTAGGAAGGGCGAGGGGCGGTGAGGGCCGGAGGGAGTTTCGGAGC
>DASTSZ010000407.1:0-20888 GCA_035760425.1 Candidatus Eiseniibacteriota bacterium
ATGGACGCGATCGGCGCCCTGTAACGAGGAGACGGAGACGAGCGATCCCATGGACGTGGTCGTAGCCGACAACGCGGGCTTCTGCTTCGGCGTGAAGCGCGCGATCAAGATGGCGAACGAGACGCTGGACCAGGCGTCGGGCACCGTGCAGGCGCTCGGGCCGCTGATCCACAATCCGCAGGTCGTCGGCGCCTTCCAGCGCCGCGGACTGCAGGTGGCGGGTTCTCTCGAGGAACTTTCGACGGGCGCGACGATCGTCATCCGCTCGCACGGCGTCGGCCCCGACGTGAAGAAGGGCGCCGAGGAGAAGGGCCTTCGCGTGGTCGACACGACCTGCCCCTTCGTGACGAAGGCGCAGGAGTACGCGGGCCGGCTCATCGCCGACGGCTACAAGGTCGTGGTCATCGGCGACGAGCATCACCCCGAGGTGGTCGGCATCGTCGCGCACACGGGCGGGAAGGCGATCGTGCTCAACACGGCCGCCGAGGCCGAAGCGCTCAAGTTCATCCCGCGGATGGGCGTGGTCTTCCAGACGACCCACTCCATCATGCACGTGCAGGAAGTGGTCGGCGCGCTCTTGAAGCGGGGGAAGGAAGTCCGCGTCTTCAACACGCTCTGCGGCGCCACGACGGCGATGCAGAAGACGGCGGTGGAGCTGGCGCCCGAGGTCGACGCGATGGTGATCGTCGGCGGCCGCCAGAGCGCGAACACCGCGCAGCTCGCGGAGGTTTGCCGGAAGGTGAATCCCCGCGTGCTCATGATCGAATCGGCCGCGGAGTTGACCCCCGAGTGGTTCGCCGGCATCCGGCGCGTGGGGGTGTCGGCCGGCGCATCGACGCCGGACGAAGTGATCGCGGAGGTCGTGGACCGGCTCACGCAGATGGAGCCCGCGCCGACCGCCGCCTGACGACGGCAGCACCGGCCCGCGCAATCGGGCCATATTTCATAGAAGCAGGAGGCAACAAAAAGCATGGTTCGTAGGCACGAAGAAGAACCCGACGTTCGCGACGACGCGGGCGACGACATCGATTCCGAGGCGAAGCCCCGGAAGCGGCGTACGACGACCCGTTTCGTCAATCAAGACGAGGAGGATGTCGAGAGTGGCATGGCGGTCGCCACGCTCGAGCCCGGCGAGGAACCGAGCGCCATGGGCCAGTGGCTGCAGCTGTACGAACAGTCGCTGCAAGATCTCGAGGAAGGCGAAATCGTACGAGGCCGCGTCCTCAAGATCGACGACAAGGAAGTCACCGTCGACGTCGGCTTCAAGTCCGAAGGCGTCATCCCGGTCGAGGAGTTCCCCGACCTGGAAGGCGTGAAGGTCGGCGACGAGATCGAGGTCTTCCTCGAGAAGACCGAGAATCAGGACGGCTTGGTCGTCCTCTCGAAGCAGCGCGCCGACTTCGTGAAGGTGTGGGACCGCGTGAAGAGCGCGGCCGACAAGGGCGAGCTCGTCGAGGGCCGCCTGGTTCGGAAGATCAAGGGCGGCGTGGTCGTCGATCTCTACGGCGTGGAGGCCTTCCTCCCCGGCTCGCAGATCGCGCTCCGTCAGGTCCAGAACGTGGACGCCCTGATCAACCAGTCCATGGACTTCAAGATCATCAAGCTGAACAAGCGCCGGCGGAACATCGTCGTGTCGCGCCGTTCGGTTCTGGAAGAGCATCGCGCCAAGCAGAAGAGCGAGATCATCCAGGAGCTGGCGAAGGATCAGATTCGCGAGGGCCAGGTGAAGAACATCACCGACTTCGGCGCCTTCGTGGACCTCGGCGGCATCGACGGACTCCTCCATATCACCGATATGTCGTGGGGCCGCGTCAGCCACCCGTCCGAGCTGGTCTCCATCGGCGAGAAGATCAAGGTGAAGGTCCTCTCGTTCGATCCGGAGAAGGAGCGCATCTCCCTCGGCATGAAGCAGCTCACGCCGTATCCGTGGGAAGACGTCGACAAGCGCTACACCGTCACGCAGCGGGTGAAGGGCCGCGTGGTCAGCATCACCGACTACGGCGCGTTCGTGGAGCTGGAGAAGGGGATTGAAGGCTTGATCCACATCTCCGAGATGTCCTGGACGCGGCACGTCCGCCATCCGAGCAAGGTCGTGGCCATCGGCGACGAAGTCGAAACGATGATCCTCAAGATCGACAAGGAGAACGAGAAGATCTCCCTCGGTCTCAAGCAGATCGAGCCCGATCCGTGGCTCACGCTCGACAACCGGTTCCCGATCGGCACGAAGCTCCAGGGGAAGGTCCGCAACCTGACCAACTTCGGCGCGTTCGTGGAAATCGAGGAAGGGATCGACGGTCTCGTCCACATCAGCGACATGTCCTGGACGCGCCGCGTTTCCCATCCGAGCGAAATCTTGAAGAAGGGGGACAAGATCGACGTGGTCGTCCTGGCCATCGACAAGGACGCGCGCCGCATCTCCCTCGGACTCAAGCAGGTTTCCGACGATCCGTGGCCGACCCTCGCGGAGCGCTACCTCCCCGACATGCTGGTGAAGGGGAAGGTGGTCCGCCTCCTCGATCGCGGCGCGATCGTCGATTTGGAAGACGGCATCGAGGGCTTCATTCCGCTCTCGCAGCTCGGCATCGAAGGGTTGAAGAAACCGTCCGACAGCTTCAAGCCGGGCGACGAACTCGATCTGAAGGTGACGCGCGTGGACGCGCAGGCGCACCGCATCATCCTGAGCGCGCGGGCTTGGCTCGCCGATCAGGACCGCGGGACGCAGGACGCGTACGCCGAGAAGTACAAGCCGAACCCCTCCGCGGAAGAAGAGGGAACGTCCGAGACGCCTTCGGACGCTCCGGCCGCGGACATGGGCGAGGACCTGCCGACCGCCTAGCCGTTCGGTAGGAAGCCGCGAACACGACCCGAGGGGCGCCGTCCGGCCCCTCGGGTTTCCTTTTGCCGCCGCCGCCCAGGTTGACCCACCCCCCGGGGGTGGCTATTCTCGCCTTCGACCGGCCGACGGCCCAGCGGCCGGGGAGGATCGCCCCCATGTGGTTTCTACGTAACGTCATTTGGCTCGCCGTGCTCTGCCTGGTCTTCTGGTTCTCGTACCTGAACTGGGACGAGCGGGTCGCCCTCCTCACGCTTCCGGGCGGGCTCGTTTTCAAGGACATCCACCTCGTCGCCGCCATGTTCGGCGCCTTCGTCGCCGGCATGGTCGCCACTCTCTTCGCCAACCTCGTCCATGTCGTCCGGATCCACGCCGACCGGTCACGCATGAATCGCGAGAACGCCGATCTCCGGAAGGAGCTGTCGCAGCTCCGGAATCTCCCCATCGAGGGGCTTCCGGCGGGCGAGGAACGCGACGCGCGCTGATGCCGATTCTCCTGACCATCCTCACCGTGGCGGGGCTCCTGGCCGCCATCGGGTACGCCGCCTGGATCCTCTCGCGAGACGCCGCGGGCCCGAAGCCGGCGCCCGATCCGCCGTACGAACGGGCCCTCGGCGCCCTCCTCGGCGGGGACCGCGAGGAGGCGATCCGGGCGCTCCTGGAGGCGGTCCGGGAGGACAGCGGCAACGTGGATGCCTACATCCACTTGGGGAATCTGCTTCGAGAAAAAGGCGAAGCGGAGCGAGCCTATCGCATCCACCGGGAACTCACCGTCCGCGCGGGTCACGGACCCTCCCGGGCGAGGCTCATTCGGGAGGCCCTTGTCCTCGATCTCGTGGCCCTCAAGCGGCCGAAGGAGGCGGTGGAGGAGGCGGTCCTTCTCCGCCAGAGCGAGCGGAAGAGCGGCCACTCGCTCAGGGTCATCTTGAAGGCGTACGAGGCGGCCGGGGAGTGGGAGCGGGCCTACGAGATCCGCGACGAGATGCTCCGCCAGAACGGGGCGCGCGACGTCGCGGCCCTCGCGCGCTACCGCGCCGCCATCGGCGAGATCGCGCTCCGGGCGGGATCGCTGGAGGAGGCGAAGCGCCACTTCAAGGCCGCGTTGAAGCTCGAACGCGACCAGCCCGTCGCGCTCATCCGGCTCGGCGACATCTACTACGAGACGGGGCACGCCGAGCGCGCCATTCTCCTCTGGCGCGGCCTCACCACGGCGCACCCGGAGCGCATCCACCTCGTGCTCGAACGGCTGGAGGTCTCGGCGTACGAGCGGGGGCGATTCTCGGAAATGGAGCAGACGTACGAGGAGCTCTTGGGTCACAATCCGCGCGACGTGCGCGTGAAGCTCGCGCTCGCGCGTCTTCACCTGAAGCGGGGAGCGCTCGACGAAGCCGCGCGCACGTTGCGCGGCGCCCTCGAAATCGCGCCCGAATCCGCGCCGGCGAGGCTCCTGATGGTTCAGGTGCATCGCCAGCGCGGCGACCTGCAGCTCGCGCTCGACGAAGTCGAAGCGGCGCTGCGCGGCCTCGGCGACGGGGCCGTCACCGCGTGCGGCCGCTGCGGCCGCCCCTTCGAGGAGTATTGGTCCCGGTGCCCCGACTGCCTCGCTTGGATTCCGCTGCCCGCCGCATGATCCGTTCGCTTCGCCCCGGCTCTCTTCTCTTGGTCGTTACGATGGTGATGGCCGCGACGTCGCTCGGCGCCGTCGCGGGTCGCGCCGCGCCGGAAGGGACCGCCGCCGCGCCGCCGAAGGAGAAGACGTCGCCCGAGCGCCCGCTCCGCGTGGAGCCTCGCGCCCGCCAAACGACGAAGGGGGAGACGGGATCTCGCGCGCCGAAAGCGGCGCCGAAAGAAAGATCGCGCGCGCGCCGCCCCGCGGCCGCGGAGGCCGAGGCGATTCTTTCGCGCGCGCAGGAGGCGGCCGCCGCCGGACGCGGCGCCGAGGCGCGAGGGCTCTTGGAGTCCCTCGATCGCACGCGGCTTCCGGCCGCGAAATCGGACGACGCCGCCTACCTCGGCGCGACGCTGACCGAGGAAGGCGCGAAGCAGGGCGACGCGTTCACGGCCTACCTCAAGGAGTTCGCGCGCGGCCGCCACCGGCGGGAGGCGACGCTCGCGCTCGCGCGGCTCTACTACGTCGAAGGCGACTACGCCGAGGCCGACCGGCTTCTCACGATCTTCTCGCCCGGCATCGAGAAGGACCGCGTCGGGCGCCAGGGCCTCGTGCTTCGCGGCCTCTCGCAACTCGCGCGCGGCGACGCGGTGGGCGCGCTCCAGTTCTTCGCCGCGGGCGAGAAGGACGTGAAGGGGAGCGCGGAGGAGGAGGCCTACTACTTCGCCACCGCGCAGGCCGGACTCCGCGCCGGGAAACCGCAGCAGGCCGTCGACGCGCTCCGCGTGCTGCTCGAGCGCCACGCGCAGGGCGCCTACGCGCCGCAGGCGCTCTACGCGATGGGGATGGCGCTGGAACAGTCGGGCCGCGCCTCCGACGCGACGAATGTCTTCCGGCAGGTGGCGCAGCGCTTCCCCGAATCCTACGAAGCGACGCGCGTGCGCGACCGCGGCATCCGTCCCGGCGGCGTGGTGGCCAGCGGCCTTCCGATCGGCGGCGGTTACGCGCTCCAGATCGGCGCCTTCTCTCGCCGCGATCTCGCCGACGCCCTCGCCCGCGATCTCCGCCTCGCCAACGTGCCCGACGTCTCCGTGAAGCAGGGGAACGAGTCGCCCGCGATCTACCGCGTGCGCGCGGGCGCGTTCGCCTCGCGCGACGAAGCGCGCGCCCTCGGCGAGCGGCTCCGGCGCGAGCGCGGCTTCTCCTTCACCGTCGTTCCGCACTAGGAGAGGCGTTGGAAACGACCCCCATGCTCGAGCAGTACCGGCGGCTCAAGGCCGAGCACCCGGGGAGCATCCTCTTCTTCCGCATGGGGGACTTCTACGAGACGTTCGGCGAGGACGCCCTCGTGGCCTCGCGGGTCCTCGGCATCGCCCTCACCTCGCGCGACAAGAAGCGCGACCCCACGCCGCTCGCGGGCGTGCCGCACCACTCGGTCGAGGGGTATCTCCGGAAACTCGTCCACCACGGCTTCTCCGTGGCGATCGCCGAGCAGATGGAGCCGGCGGAGCAGGCGAAGGGGCTCGTGGAGCGGCAGGTCATCGAAGTCGTCACGCCCGGCACGGTGACGCGGCTCGGGCTCCTCGAGGCGACGGAGAGCAACTACATCGCGGCGGTTCTTCCCGCCGCCGACGAAGGCGGGCGCTGGGGCGTCGCGATCGCGGAGATCTCGACGGGGGAATTCCGCCTCGGCGATCTCGAGGCCGGCGAACTCGCGGGCCTGGCGCTCGAGTACCCCGCGCGGGAGGTCCTCCTACCGGAGAACGCGGCGGGGGCGGCCTTCCCGGGCGCCTGCGTCACGCGCGTCCCGGCGTCGAGGTTCGACGCCGCCATGGGGCGAACGACGCTCGAGAAGAAGTTCGACGTGCGGCGGCTCGATTCCTTCGGGCTTCGCGACGTGGCCAACGGCTTCGGCGCGGCGGGCGCCCTCCTCGACTATCTCCGCTCGCTGAAGAAGTCGGATCTCCCGCAGATCCGGGACGCGCGCCCTCTGCGCGAGGGCTCGCCGCTCGTGACCGACGACGTGACGCTCCGGAATCTCGAGGTGCTCGAGTCGGCGGCGGGGCCGGAACACACCCTGCTCGCGCTGCTCGATCGCACGGAGACGGCCATGGGCGCCCGCGCCCTGCGCGCGCTCCTCCGCGCGCCGGCGAGCGATCGCGAACTCCTGGAGCGGCGCCTCGACCGCACGGCGTGCCTTGCCGCGTCGGCCCCGCTGCGGGGGGAACTCCACGACCGCCTCCATCGCATTCCCGACCTCGAACGCGCGCTCGGGCTCCTCGGGAGCGGCCGCGCCTCGCCCCGCGATCTCGGCGTCGTGCGCGACGCGCTTCGCCGGCTTCCGGCGCTTCGGCTCTCCTTGGAGGGGCGCCGCGACCCGGTGCTCGGCGCGTGGGCGGCGGCGCTGCCCGATCTCTCGGACCTCGCGGGGGCGCTCGAAGACGCCCTGGTCGAGGAGCTCCCGCTCTCCGCCACGCAAGGGGGAATCGTGCGGGAGGGGTACGACGAGGAACTCGACCGCTTCCGCCGCGACGCCGGCGACGCCCGCGCCCTGGTGCTCGCGCTCGAGGCGTCGGAGAAGGAGCGGACCGGCATCCCGAATTTGAAGATCGGTTACAACCGTGTGTTCGGTTACTACATCGAAGTCACCAAGTCGCAATTGGGGCGCGCGCCCGCCGACTACATCCGCAAGCAGACCCTGACCGGCGCGGAGCGCTACGTGACGCCGGAACTGCGGCGCATGGAGGAGCGGATCGAGTCGGCGGGCGTCGAATCGTCCCGGCTCGAGGCGGCGCACTTCCAGCGGCTTCGCGATCTCGCCACCGCCCGCATGGGGGATCTGGCGGCGGCCGCGCGGGTCGTGGCGGAGATCGACGTCTTTCGCGCGCTGGCCGACGCGGCGGCGCGCGAGCGATGGACGCGCCCCACGCTCACCGACGATCGCACGCTCGTCCTGAAGCGCGCGCGGCACCCGATGGTGGAGCGTTCGCTCGGACTCGGAGCGTTCGTGCCGAACGATCTGTCGCTCGACCCGGAACGGGAGCAGGTATGGCTCATCACCGGACCCAACATGGGCGGGAAATCGACCTTTCTCCGCCAGATCGGCCTCGCGGTCTATCTGGCGCAGATCGGCTCGTTCGTGCCCTGCGACGAAGCGGTGATCGGCATCGTCGACCGGATCTTCACGCGCGTCGGCGCCTCGGACCAGATCGCGCGCGGAGCCTCGACCTTCTTCGTGGAGATGGAGGAGACGGCGACGATTCTCCGTCAGGCGACCGCGCGCAGCCTCGTGCTGCTCGACGAGGTGGGGCGCGGCACGAGCACCTACGACGGACTGAGCCTCGCCTGGGCGATCACGGAAGCGCTCCACGATCGTCCCGGCGGCGGGCCGCGGACCCTCTTCGCCACGCACTACCACGAACTGACCGATCTCGAGCGGACGCTCCCGCGCCTGCGGAATCGCACGGTGCGCGTCTCGGAGGAGAACGGCACGATCGTCTTTCTGCACGAGATCGCCGCGGGGAAAGCCGACCGCTCCTACGGCATCCACGTCGCGCAGCTGGCGGGGGTGCCGGAGGGCGTGCTCGGACGCGCGCACGAAATCCTGCATCGGCTGGAAGCGGAACATGCCGTCGGCGGGAGCGCGGGGAGGACGACCGGCGGGAACGGAGCGCCCACGGACGTCGCGGGCGTGGCGGCGAACGCGCCGGCGACGGCGGACGCCGAAGCGGCGGCGAGCGCGGCCGTGGCGCGCGTGACGCGCGAGGAGCGGGACGCGCTCCTGGACGAAGTCGCGGAGACGCCGGTGGAATCGATGACGCCGCTCGACGCGCTCAACACCATGGCCCGATGGCGCGGACGCGCGCGCGACGCGCGGCGCGCACGTTGACCTGGCCCACCGCGCCGCGTATCCTCTGCCTCCACGAATGACTCGTCGCCTTGGTTCTCTCGCCGCGCGCGCGCTCCTCCTCGCCGCGCTCGCCTCCGGCCTCGCGCCGCACGCCGCCCACGCGGCCGCTCGGCGCACCGGCGTTCCCGTCCTACCCGTCGACTCCGTCCGCGCCGGCATGGTCGGCATCGGCTACACCGTCTTCCAGGGCACCCGCGTCGATACCTTCAGCGTGTCGATCCTCGGCGTGCTCCGCGCCTACCGGCCCGGCGCGTCGCTCATCATGGCGAAGGCGATGAACCCGACGCTCGAGAAGACCGGCATCATCGCCGGCATGAGCGGGAGCCCGATCTACGTGAACGGGCGGCTGATCGGCGCGCTCTCCTATACGTGGGGCTTCCTGAAGGAGCCGCTCGCCGGGATCACGCCGATCGAGGAGATGCTCGACATCCTTCCGGGTCCGGCGGGCCGGCCGAAGAACGCCGACTCCGACGACGATCGCCTGGGGAGCCTCGGCCCGGGCCTCGGCCTGGACGCGCCGGGGCGCGACGACGCCGTCGCGACGGGAGGCGGCGGCGCGCGCGCGCAAGCGTCGCTGGCGGACGCGATGCGTCCCATCGGCACGCCCGTCATCCTCTCCGGCTACACGCCCGAGGCGATCCGTTTCCTCGAGCCCTACTTCCGCGACCGCGGACTGATCGCGGTCCACGGCGGCGCGCCGTCCGGCGACGGCGACTGCGATTCGCTGCGCCCCGGGTCGGCGGTCGGCGTCCAGTTGGTGAGCGGCGATTGGAACGCCGCGGCGATCGGCACGGTGACATATCGCGACCAGGACCGGCTCCTCGCGTTCGGCCATCCTTTCACGGCGATGGGATGGGTCGACTTTCCGATGACGACCGCCGAGATCCTCACGATCATGTCGAGCAACCAGATCTCGAACAAGATGGGCTCGGCGGCGCGGCCCTGCGGCACCCTGATCGCCGATCGGCAGGCGGGAATCCTCGGCGACGTGGGCGACGTGCCGGCCATGATTCCGGTGCGCGTCGACATCCGCGGCGCGGGCGGCCGGCGCCAGGAGTTTCACTTCGGCGTCGTGCGCAATCGCCTCCTCACCCCCGGCCTCGTCTCGAGCGCGGTCGTGAGTTCCATTTCGAGCCTCCTGAACGACACGGGTCTCTGCACGGTCCGCTACGAGTTCACCTCGTTCTGGAACGCGGGCACGCGCCGCCTCACGCGCGGCGACGCGATCCTCTCCAGTTCGCCGGTGGCCGGCGTGGGGGAGGAGATCGGGCAGTCGTTGCAGCTCCTCCTGGGCGATCGGTTCCGTCCCTCGCGCCTCGATTCGGCCGTCGTGTCGATCGACGTGGCGGAGGGGATCGAAGCGACCGCGCTCACCGGGATCCGCACCTCGACGACGACCGCGGCGCCGGGCGAGACGATCGAGATCGAAGCGACCTTCCGCTCGTCGAGCCGCGACACCGAGACGCGCCGGTACGCGATTCGCGTGCCGCCGTCGGCGCCGGAAGGCGATCTGACGATCCGCGTCTGCGACGGCGACGAGACCGAGCGCTGGGAGCGCGGGCGCGCGCCGCAGCGGTACGAGCCGCGCACGTTCGACGACCTGATGCGCCTCTACGCCGAGGAGCGGCGCGCCGACCATCTCTACCTGCAGCTCTACGCGGCGGCGAACGGCACCGTCCGGGACGGCCGCGAGATCGCTCGCGCGCCGGCGTCGTTCCTGTCGGTGCTCGACGGCGGGACCAAGAAGGGCGAAGAGGCGCCGGTGAAGGGCGCGACGCTCGCCGAGCAGGCCGTTCCCTTCGGCCGCGTCGTGCGCGGTTGCGAGACGATCACGATCACCGTCGCCGCCGACCGGCGGCGCTAGAACCGAACACGAAAGGAGCGCGACCCTGAATCGACGGCGGAATTGGATGGCGATCGCGGCAACCGTCGCGGCCGTGGCGGTCGCCGGGGCGGCGGGCGCGGTCTCGACGTCGTACTGGGAGATTCGCGACACGGACGATCTCTTCGCGGGCGAGGAGGCGGTCGGCGTCACGATCGACAGCGAAGGCTCGCTCTCGCTCGGCGCCTCGTGGGACTCGCTGGTCACGAAGGTCGACGGCGCGTCCTACATCTGGGCCGCGGCGCGCGACTCGAAGGGCCGCCTCTGGCTCGGCACGGGCGACGAGGGCCGCATCTACCGCTGGGCGCCCGGCTCGGGACTCTCGCTCGTCTGGGACACCGACGCGTCGGAGATCACGTCGATCGCGATCGACGCCGCCGACAACGTCTACGCGGGCTCCTCGCCGGGCGGCGTCATCTACCGCGTCGGCGCGAAGGGCGACACCACCCGCTATTACGACACCGCCGAGGGCTCTGTCTGGTCGCTTCTCGTCGGAAAGGACGGCGTGCTCTACGCCGGCACCGGCAGCGCCGGCAAGATCTTCAAGATCACCGCCCCGAAGGCGGGCGCGCTCCTCGCCGAGACGAAGGACGCGAACGTGATGGTGCTCGCGGAGGCGCCGGACGGCGCGATCCTCGCCGGCACCGCGGGGAAGGGGCTGCTCCTCAAGGTCGCGAAGAACGGCGGCGCGCGCGTCCTCTACGACGCCGACGCCGACGAGCTCCGCGCCATCGCGGTGCTCCCGGACGGCTCGATCGCCATCGGCACGAATCGCACGCAGAGCGCCCGGAGCGGCGGAAGCGGCGGCGGCGGGGCGCGCGGCGGGAATCCGTACGCCATCGATGTGACGCCTCAGGGCCCCGGCAAGTGCGGCATCTTCCTCGTGCAGCCCGACGGGAGCGCGCGCGCCCTCTACTCGCCGCCCTGCGAATTCGTCTACGCGCTCCGTCCCGCGGGGCCGAAGTCGGTTCTCGCCGCGACCGGGCAACCCGCCGCGATCTTCCGGATCGACACCGATCGGAAGTTCGCGCTCCTGGCCGCGCCCCGCGAGAAGCAGGTGCTCGCCATCGCCGGAAGCGGCGACGCGCTCTACGCGGCGACGGGGAATCCGGCGGCGCTCTTCGCGCTCGGACCGGGAAAGGCGAAGGAAGGGCGTTACATCTCCGACGCCCACGATCTCCGCTCGGTCGCCGGGTGGGGCCGCTTCGCCGCGCGCGTCGCGGGGTCGGGCGACGTGCTGCTCTCCACGCGCTCCGGCTTCGGCGAGACGCCCGACGAAGGGTGGAGCGCCTGGTCGCCCGACGTGCCGCTTCGGAGCGGCGAGGCGCCGATTTCGAGCCCGCCGGCGCGATTCCTCCAGTACCGGCTCCGGTTCCGCGGCGAGGGCGCGTCGCTATCGACGATCGATCTCTCCTACGTGCCGCGCAATCTCGCGCCCGAACTCGGCGCGATCCGCCTCTACGGACCCGACCAGCCCTTCATGGAGGGCGGGCCCGAGTACCGGCCGCCGCAAATCTCGCAGACGTTCCCGAACGGGTTGAAGGTGGAGTACTCGTATCCGCGGAGCGGCCCGCGCGCCGTCTCCGATCCGAGCGCCGCCTGGGCGCGCGGAATCCGAACGGTCGCCTGGGAGGGACTCGACCCGAACGGCGACGACGTCGTCTACGACGTCTTCATCAAGCCGGCCGACGAGACGACGTGGCGCAATCTGGCGGAGGAGATTCCGGAGCGGCTCGTCTCGTGGGACGCGGAGTCCTATCCGAACGGCGACTACCGCGTGAAGGTCATCGCGAGCGACAAGCGCGGCAACCCGCCGGGCTCGGAATTGACGACCGAGCGACTGAGCTCGCCGTTTCGGATCGACAACGTCCCGCCGCGAGTCGAGACGCTCCACGCCTCGGCGCGTTCGACGAAGATGGCCGGGGCGAAGCCCTCGATTCTCGTGACCGGAACGGCGACCGACGCCGACACGCGGATCTCCTCGATCGAGTACTCGATCGACGGCGGCGACTGGACGTCGGTCTTCCCGAAGGACGGCCTCTACGACCAGAAGGAAGAGGCGTTCGAGTTCGTGATCCCCGACGTGGCGCGGGGCGAGCACTCGGTGGCGGTTCGAGCCTCGGATCAAGATCGCAACGTATCGGTCGGCAAAGTGCTATCCACCGCCCCATAATCGTGCGATTCGCAACGCCCGCGGAATGCGGCCCCTTCGCCCGGCTCGGGCGCAGGGGCCGTTCTCGTTTTCGCAAGCCGCGCCGCCGCGCGCGGTTAGCGCCCCCGCCCGCCGCCGGGGGAGAAAAGCCGAGAATGGTACACTACTTGCGTTTACGGCCGTGGACTCATCCCGCTTCGAATGCATCCCAACCGGCCGGCTTGGAGATTCATGAAGCTCGCGTTCTTGGATCTTCCGGATGATCGTGTCGATCTCATCCCGAAGGTTCGCCAGACGAAAGACGTGGAGGTCGTCCTCGTCGCGCACGGGGATGCCGACGCGCTTGCGCTGCGCATCGCGGAGATGCTCCAAGTCCCTCGCTCCACCGAGCCCCTCGACCTCCTCAATCTGAAGCCCGATCTCGTCGCGCTCCCGTCGATGGAGACGCCGAGCGCGGCGATGCTCCTGAAGGCCGGCTTCTCGCCGTCCCTCTTCGTGACGCTCGACAACCTGAACGGACGCCTCGAAGCGCCCGCGGTGAACGGCGCCGACGACGCCTCGCCGATCCAGGAGTGGGAAGTCCTCTTCGAACGCGCCACGGGCACGCGCCTAGGGCAGCTCCGCGACGCGTTCGCCCTCTCCGACGATCGCCAGCGCCTCTTCCGGGAAGTCCTCTCGCTCGCCGTGGAGCAGACCGGGTCCGACGCCGGCTCGATCATGCTCGTCGACGAGGAGGCGGGAGAACTTCGCATCGCCTTCGCCGACGGCCTCTCGGGCGACGTCGTTCGCACGATGCGCCAGCGCATCGGCGAAGGGATCGCGGGGAAGGTGGCGAAGGACGGCCGCCCGATTCTCCTCCACGACAAGATCGACGATCCCCGCTTCAAGGAGGGACGCGAGCGGACGCGCATCAGCGCCGCCATGTCGGCCCCCATCAAGCTCGACGGCCGCATCATCGGCGTCCTGAACGTCTCGAGCAGCCAAGCGGGGAAGCGGTTCCACGACGGCGATCTCTCGCGGCTCGCGGAGATCGGCGGCCAGATCTCCACGATCCTCGACCGCGTCGTCGAGCGCTCGAAGCGCGATCTCCAGGCCACGGAACTCCGCGCGCGCCAGGCGATGGAGGACGCGTTCCACGCCGCGCCCGCCGATCGCGCCGGGCGATTCCGCGCCGTGGCGCACGGGCTCGTGGGGCCGCTCGAGGCGTCGTCGGTCGCGCTCTACCTGGCCGACCCCGCCGCGCGCCGCTTCACGGTCGTGTCGTCCAACACGCCCCAGGGGCCCGAGGGTTCGCTTCCGACCGCCGCCGCGGGGAACCTCGCCGGGGTGCTCCACGACGGCGAGCCGCTCTTCCTCGCCTCGCGCTTCGGACGCGTCACGACGCCGAACCTCGTGGCGGTCTCGATCGGGGGCCACCCGCGCCTCGGCGTGCTCGTGGCCGAGAGCGTGCCGGTCGCGGCCGACGACGTGGAAGGCTACCTCCGCATGATGGTGAAACTGGGCGCCCAGCTCGGCCGGCTCGTCGAGGCGCACCGGGCGGAGGACGCGGTCGCCCGCCAGAGCGTCGTCTTCGGGAAGCTCGCCGACGTGGCGCCACGACTCATGATGTCGCGCGACGTCGAGTTCCTCTGCAGCGAGGCGGTGGGCGCGCTCCGGAGCCTGCACCCTCGCTGCTACGTGGCCGCGCGGCTCCTCGGCCGCGAGGGCGCGGCGGTGGAGCGGAACTCGTTCGACGGCGCGGAAGGGGATCGCGCCGACGCCTCCGAGCGCGAGTTCCTTCTCGCGAGCGCGGTTCTCTCCGACGGCGCGGAGCGCGTGTCGCTCGGCGGCGCCGGGGAAGAGCCGGCCCACATGATCGCGCCGATCCGCTTGGGCGAGCGCGTGCTCGGGACGCTCTCGGTGGTGGCGCACGACGGCGCGGTGGTCGAGCGCCTCGGATCGCCGCTCGACGCCGTCGACCTGGAGGCGCTCCGGAAGATCTCGCTCTACGTCTCCCTCGCCTGGGAGCAGACGGCGCTCTCCGCGGGGGACGCGCGCCCGTCGCACGATCCGGTGACCGGGCTCCTCGGCGGCCCCGGGCTCGAGGCGCGCGTGCAGGACGAGGTGAAGCGGGCCGAGCGCTACCACGACCGATTCCTCCTCACGCTCTGCGTCCTCGCGGAGTTCGACGCGCTCGAGGCGAAGCACGGCACCGAGTGGGCGAAGACGCTCCTGCGCGAGTTCGCCGAAGCGCTCTCGCGAAACGTGCGCGAGGTCGACGCGGTCGCGCGACTCGGGGGCGGGCGCTTCGCGGTGCTCTCGCCCGAGACGGACAAGGACAGCGGCGCGCTCCTGCGGCGCCTCGATCACCTCGTGCCGCGCCTCCCCTGCGTCGTGGGACTGCCGAACCCGGCCGAGGTGCAGCTGCTCGGCCAGCAGTACACCTACCCCGACGACGTGCCGACGGGCGGGGAACTGCTCGAACTCCTCCGGAGAGACGCCGCCTACTAGACGTTTCCATTGCCGGGGGCCGCGGCACGGGCTAAGGTACCGGCATGTCCCCGGTTACAGGAACCCGCCCCGCCGCGCTCGGAAGCCGGAAACTGGCCCAAGCCCAAGCGCTGCTGCCGCAATACGGCCTCGATCTCTGGCTCATCCTGGTTCGCGAATCGAGCGATCGGCCCGAGCCGGTGCTTCCGTTCTTCTTCGACCTCGACTTCACCTGGACCAGCGCCTTCCTCATTTCGCCGAAGCGATCGGCCGCGCTCGTCGCCACCTTCGACTCGCCCGATCTCATTCGCCTCGGCCTCTTCGACGAGGTCGTCACGTACAAGGAGGGCGCGAACGCCGCGCTCCTCGCGCTTCTCGACTCCTTCGCGCCGGCGACGATCGGCATCGACGTCTCCGTCGACGACGCGCTCGCCGACGGACTGACGGCCGGGCTCCGGGATTGGCTCACGGCGCTCCTGGCGCCGACGCCCTACGCCTCCCGCGTGGTCTCGGCCGCGCCCTTCCTGTCGCACTGGCGTTCCGTGAAGCAGGCGGAGGAACTCGACCTGATCGTTCGCGCGATCGAAGAAACCGAGAAGATGTTCGACCGCGTGCGCGACTCGTTTCGCATCGGGATGACGGCGCGGCAGATCGCGGGGCTCTTCCACAGCGAGGCCGATCGCGCGGGCGTCACGACCGCGTGGCCGCGCGGGCACTGTCCGACCGTCACGGTCGGGGGGCGTTCGCCGGTCGGGCATGTCGGTCCGGGGGACGACGCGATCGAACTGGGCTGCCTCGTGCACGCCGACTTCGGCATCGCGCGGCAGGGCTACCGCTCCGATCTCCAGCGCGTCTGGTACGTCGCGGCCGAGGACGGCTCCGTGCCGACCGCGGTGCGGGACGCCTACGCCGCGGTGGTCGAGGCGATCGAGCGATCGGCCGCGGCGCTGAAGCCGGGCGTCGCGGGCTGGGAGGTCGACGCCGTCGCGCGCGGCCACCTGCAGTCGAAGGGCTATCCCGAATACGCGCACGCGCTCGGCCATCACCTCGGCCGCGCCGTCCACGACGGCGGCGGCACGCTGGGCCCGCGCTGGGAACGATACGGCGATTCGCCGAACGAGAAGGTCTTGGAGGGTAGCGTCTACACGCTCGAGCCGAGCCTCATGCTGGACGGACTGGGGCTCGTCTCGCTGGAGGAGGACGTCGTCGTCGAGAAGGACGGCGCGCGCTTCCTCTCCCGCTTTCCGCGCGAACTCCCCGTCCTGAGGATTCCCGCCTAGCATGCCGCGCATTCACGTGCTGCCGCCCGACGTCGTGGGGAAGATCCGCGCCGGCGAAGTGATCGACCGCCCCGCCGCGGTCGCGAAGGAATTGATCGAGAACTCGATCGACGCGGGAAGCCGCTTGATCGCCGTTCACGTCGGCTCGAGCCCCGAGCGCCTCATCCGCGTGCAGGACGACGGCGCCGGGATGTCGCGCGAGGACGCCGTCCTCTCGATCAAGCGACACGCCACGTCGAAACTGGAGCACGACCGCGACCTCGCCACGATCCGCACGCTCGGCTTCCGCGGCGAGGCGCTCGCGAGCATCGCCGAGGTGTCGCGGCTCACGCTCTCCACCCGCTCGGCCGACGACCTCACCGGCACGCAGCTGGAAGTGCTCGGCGGCGCGACGATCCAGGTCTCCGGCGTCGGCCGCGCCGCCGGGACCACGGTGACCGTGGAGGATCTCTTCTTCAACACGCCGGCGCGCCTTCGCTTCTTGAAGTCGCGCGAGAGCGAGACGCGCGCGCTGTCGCGGGTCGTCTGGAGCTACATCCTGACGACGCCGGCCATCCATTGGCGCCTCCAGGTGGAAGGGCGGGAAGACGTCGATCTCACGCCCGCCGCCGACTTCCTCGAGCGTTGGTCGATCGTCTACGGGCGCGGCGCCGCGAGCGGGGAGGGGAGCGTGCCGTTCGAAGGGGAGGTCGCGGGCGTCATCGTGCGCGGGGTCCTCGGCACGCCCGAGCAGGCGCGCGCCAATCGCGACCATCAGTTCTTCGCGGTGAACGGGCGCGTCGTCTCGTCGCCCACGCTCGGCGCGGCGCTCCGCCAAGGCTACGGCAACCTCATTCCCTCCGATCGCTACCCGATCGGTCTCCTCATGATCGAGATCGACCCGACGATGGTCGACGTGAACGTGCACCCGACGAAGCGGGAAGTCCGCTTCCGCGACGAGTCGCGGATCTTCCAGGCGACGCGCGCCGCCGTGGAAGAGGCGATGCGCCGCTACGTGCCGGCCGGCGTGGCGATGGGATCGGGGACCGGCGCGTCGGGGCGCCCCTTCGCGGGCGTCGACATGGCGCCGCCCTCGCCGCCGGAGCCCGGATTCCCGGCCGCGCCGAGCGCCACGCAGCCGGCGCTCGACGGCCTCGAACTCGCCCGCGCGCTCTACGCGCCCCCGGACTCGCTCGGCGCCGACACCGCGCGCGAGGGCGAGGCGGGGGATCTTCGCGAGAATCTCGCGGAGCCGGAAATCGCCATCTGGCAGCTGCACGATCGCTATCTCCTCGCGCCGATCCGGGGCGGGCTCGTCATCGTCGATCAGCACGCCGCGCACGAGCGGATTCTCTACGAGGAGGCGCGCGAGCGGCTCTTCGGCCAGCCCGGCCCGACGCAGCACCTCCTTTTCCCGCGCGTGCTCGATCTCACGCGCGACGAACTCGACACGCTCCTGCTTCATGAGACGCAACTGAAGCGGCTCGGCTACGAAGTGGGGCTCTTCGGCGAGCGCCAGATCGCGGTGCGCGGCGTGCCGGCGTCGATTCCCGAGGAAGCCGCCATCGAGGCGCTGAAGAGTGTGCTCCTCTCGGCCGACGATGCCGACGCCTCGGGCGATCCGCCGGAGGAGCGGCTCGCGAAGACCTTCGCCTGCCACGCCGCCGTCCGCTCGGGGCAGCCGCTCAAGCCGATCGAGCGGCGCGCGCTCGTCGACCGGCTCTTCGCGACCGGGCTCCCGCACGGCGACCCCCACGGGCGCGCCACCTACGTGCGCGTCTCCATGGAGGAGCTCGACCGCCGCTTCGGGCGGCGGTGACGCGCCCGCTCCCGATCGTTCTCCTCGGCCCGACCGCGGCGGGGAAGAGCGAGATCGCGCTCCATCTCGCCCCGCTCGTGGGCGGCGAGATCGTCGGCGCCGACTCCCGCCAAATCTACCGAGGGCTCGAGATCGGGACGGCCGCGCCCAGCGCCGAGGATCGCGCGCGCGTGCCGCACCACCTCGCGGCCTTTCTCCCACCCGACGAGATCTACAGCGCGGGGCGCTACGCGCGCGAGGCGCGCGAACTCCTCGAATCGTTCGACGCCCGCGGCGTCCGGCCGATCGTGGTGGGCGGTTCCGGCCTCTACATCCGGGCGCTCGTCGGCGGGCTCTTCACGGGGCCCGAGCGGGATCAAGGCATCCGGCTCGAGTTGCAGGCACGGTTGGAGCGTGACGGACTCGACGCGCTTCGGGAGGAGCTGAAGCGGGTCGATCCCGACTCGTGGGCGCGCATCCTTCCGGGCGACAGCGTCCGCGTCATCCGCGCGATCGAGGTCCATCGCCTCACGGGGGCGCCGATCTCGCGGCTCTGGCGGGAGGCCGCGCGCGCGCCGCTTCCGGTGCGCCGCTACGGGATCCGATGGGAGCGCCCGGCGCTCTCGGTCCGCATCGCCGATCGCATCCAGGATCAACTCCGGCGCGGCTTCCTCGAGGAGACGCGCGCGCTCCTTGCGCAGGGGCTTCGACCCGACGCGCCGGGGCTCCACACGCTCGGCTATCGAGAACTCGTGACTCATCTGACGGGGAGGACCTCGCTCGAGGAGGCGGTGAACACCATCGCGCTTCGAACGCGGCAACTCGCCAAGCGACAGGAGACCTGGTTTCGGAAGGAACCCGAAACGCGCTGGTTCACAGTCGCCGACGCGGGCGAGTTTCCCGCCATCGCGCGGGAGATCGCGCGCGAGACGCTCGACGCGGAGGCGTCCGGGGAAACGGAGCCTTGACCGATCCACCCCACCCGACTAGGCTCTCTCCTCCGAACGGTTCAGGTGCGGGCATAACTCAGTGGTAGAGTGTCAGCTTCCCAAGCTGAAGGTCGCGGGTTCGAATCCCGTTGCCCGCTCCAGTTCCGCCGATCTGCCCGACCTCCCGCGTTGCTTGATCGGATTCGCGGAAACCCTTACCATCGTTCGGGTTCCACCTTCTTCCCACCCGGAGATCGCGCGTGATCGGCCTCAGTGACCCCTTTACCATCGCCCGTGTCGTGCCCGGAACGCTGGCCGCGACGATGGGGCTCGCGCCGGGCGACCGGCTTCTCGCGATCAACGACGTCGAACTGCACGACGAGATCGACTTCAACGGCGCGATCAACGAGGAGTGGCTCGTGGTGCGCGTCCTGGGGAAGGACGGGACGACGCGCGAGGTGGAAGGGGGGCGCGAATACGGCGTCTCCTTCGGCGCCGAGTTCGAGGCGCGCCAGCCGAAGCGCTGCCACAACAACTGCGTCTTCTGCTTCGTCTACCAGCACCCGAAGGGCGTCCGGCGGGAACTCCTCATCAAGGACGACGACTACGTCTTCTCGTTCGTGCACGCGAACTTCATCACGCTGACGAACCTCTCCGAGCCCGACTTCCAGCGCATCTTGGACGAGCGCCTCTCGCCGCTCTACGTCTCGGTGCATGCCACCGACCCGGCGATGCGCGTGAAGCTCATGAAGAATCCCAAGTCGGGGATGATCCTCCAGCAACTCGACCGGCTCGCCGAGGCGGGGATCGAGACGCACACGCAGCTCGTCATCTGCCCGGGACTGAACGACGGGGCGATCCTCGAGAAGTCGATCGTGGAACTCGCGGCGCGCCACCCCTCCGTGCAGACGATCTCGGTCGTGCCGGTCGGCTTGACGAAGCACCGGGAGCGCCTGCCGCAGTTGCGGGCCTACACCCAGGCCGACGCGATCGCGGCCATCGAGATGGTGCACCGCTATCAGAAGGAATTCCTGAAGGAGAAGAAGACGCGGCTCGTCTTCGCGGCCGACGAGATGTACGTCGTGGCCGGCCAAGAGGTGCCGCCGGCCCGCGCGTACGAGGGCTTCCCGCAGTACGAGAACGGGATCGGCATGCTCCGCGACCTGATCGACCGCTGGGGGAAGGGTCTCGACGACGTCCGCTCGCGGAGCGGGAAGCGGGAGCGCGTGGCGATCGTCACCGGCGCGAGCGCGGCCCCGACGCTGACGCGGCTCCTCGAATCGCGCCCGCCCGCCGAGGTCGACGCGTCGCTCTGCGTCGTCACGAACGACTACTTCGGCGACACGGTGACGGTGAGCGGCCTTCTGGTCGGCGCCGACATCGAGTCGGCGCTCCTCAAGCAGGGCGCCTTCGACCGGGTCCTCCTTCCGCCGAATTGCCTCAAGGAGCAGGAGATCTTCCTGGACGACCGCACGCGTAGCGATCTCGAACGCCGCCTCGGCGTGCCGGTCGGCATCGGCTGGGACGCCTCCGACGCCGACGGCTCGAAGCGCCACTCGGGCGCCTCCGCCGCCGCCGTCGCGGCCGCGGCCCGCCTTCGCGCGGCCGGGAACTAGACGTGCTCCTTCCCATCGTCGCCATCGTCGGGCGTCCGAACGTCGGCAAGTCGACCCTCTTCAATCGCATCCTCGGCCAGCGCCGGGCCATCGTGGACGAACTCCCCGGGCTCACGCGCGACCGCCACTACGCGGAAGGCGATTGGTCGGGGCGGAAGTTCCTCCTCGTCGACACGGGCGGCATCGATCCGCAGAGCCCGCACCCGATCCAGCGGCAGATCATGGCGCAGACGACCTACGCGCTCGAAGAGGCGGACGTCACGCTCCTCGTCATGGACGCGAGGGAAGGGATGACGCCGCTCGACCGCGACGTCGCCGAGCGCGTTCGCCGCGCGGGTCGCCCCACGCTCCTCGTCATCAACAAGGTCGATCACAAGGGGAACGAGGAGGCGCTCGCCGAGTTCTACGCGCTGGGCGTGGGCGAGCCGATG
>DASTSZ010000408.1:0-5985 GCA_035760425.1 Candidatus Eiseniibacteriota bacterium
TGTCGTTCTCGTCGACGTTCACCTGGGCCTCCATCTCGCGGAGGTCCGCGATGACCAAGATGACGTCCTTCTGGAACTGGGAGCCGAGGGCGATCTCGCCCTCCTCCTTGTTGAGCGCGCTGATCGTGCCGGCCATCGGCGCGTAGATCGTCGTCTTCGAGAGGTCGTCCCGCGCCTGCTTCAGCGCGGCTTTCGCCTGCTCCACGTTGTCCTGGGCCGATTTGTAGCGGGCGACTTCGACCTGGTACTCGGCCTGCTTCGCCTCGAAGGCCGACTGCGATTCGAGACCGCCCGCCAGCAGCTCCTTCGACCGTTTGAACTCGTTCCCCGCGCGGTTCATGTTCTCGCGCACGAGGGTGGCGTTCGCCTGGGCCGAGCTGACGTTCGCCTCGGCGCTCTCGACGGCGGCGACGTAGCGCTCTCGGTCGAGTCCGACCAGGAAGGCGCCCTTCTCCACGTGCTGCCCCTCGACGACCGAGAGCTTCTTGATCTTGGCGCTGACATCGGCGCTGATCTCGACCTGCGTCTTCGGCTGGATCTTTCCGGTCGCGCTCACCTTCTGCACGATCTTCTGGCGGCTGACCTTGGCGGTCTGGACCTCCGGCGGCTTGTTGCCGCGGCCGCGCATCGCCATCCCGGTCACGATGACGGCCACCAATAGGACGGCGGCCCCGATCAAGAGGGGTTTCTTCTTCATTGCCGTGCGGCCTCCTAAGGACTACCGAGTCTGAGTGTTACGGGCGGGGAATTCCGTTCGTGATAAGAGTACGGAAATTCCCCGAGAAAGGTTACGCCCCGATTTGGAGGCGACGCATTCATCGGGAGTTACGGCCACAAGTGGTTGCAACGTTTTGATTTGTGAAGGATGCTCAACTCGGCCGGGACGGCGGTCGCGGCCCCGCGCATGAAGGGTTGGATACGCCGCGCGTCGGGATTGTTGACGGAAGCCGCCTCCGAGCGGCGTGCGCGCTAGGTCCCGATCGGCCCCGCTGGTAGAGTCCCGAGACGTTCGCGCGCCGGATCGGGCTCGCGACGACAAGGAGGGCAGGCATGACAACCTGGAAGAAGTTGCTCTCGGCGGCGGGGCTCCTGATCGCATCGGTGGTCCTGGTGGGCGGGGGGATCGGCTGCGGCGGAGGGGGCGGCGGCGCGCCGGCGAAGGCGGACGCCGTCGTGGTGACTTATTACTATCTGCCCCTGTGAATGGTCTGCCAGCAGTTGAAGCCCGCCGTGAGCGGGCTCGAGCAGACGTTCCCCGGCAAGGTCACGGCTCGTAACGTCGACGTGACGACGCCCGGCGCCCGCGACGAGTTCAAGGGCCTCGGGTTCAAGTCGCACGGCCTCGTCATCCGCACCACCGACGGCAAGACGCTCTGGACGCAGGCCGACCACACGGTGAGCATGGTCGCCGTGACCGAGGAGCTTCACCAGATTCTGGATCCCTGACGAACGCGGGAGGAACGGGACGCGCATGTCGATTCTGAAATTCCTGGGGCTCGATCGCCTGATGGGCGGTTCCGGCGGCGGCGCACCCTCGGCGCCCGACACCGTGCGGAAGATCGTCGACGCGCTCGATGAGATGGAGCCCGAACGCGCCCGCTACATCGCGTCCTTCGCCTACATCCTGAGCCGCGTGGCGCACGCCGATCACGAGATCAGCGCGGACGAGGTGCGCGCGATGGAGCGGATCGTGCGGGAGTTGGGCGGCTTGGAGGAGGAGGAGGCGATCCTGGTCGTGCAGATGGCGAAGACGCAGACTTTGCTATTCGGCTCGACCGAGAACTACCTCGTCACGCGGGAGTTCTACAAGCTGGCGACGCACGAGCAGAAGATGCAGCTCCTGGAATCGCTCTTCGCCGTTTCCTCGGCGGACGAGAGCATCTCGTCCGCCGAGGACGCCGAAATCCGCAAGATCGCCACCGAGATGAACCTCACCCGGAGCGACTTCAATCAGGCGCGGGCCGAGTACACCCGGTTTCTCGAGGTGCTGAAGAACGCCCCCGAGCCGCCCGCCGCGCCCTAACGCGAGCGCGGGCCGGAGTCTTCCGTTCCCAGATCGACGTCGTCGATCGCGTCGAGCCGGAGGAGATCGTCGCGCAGCGGCGCGGAGCCCTGCGCCAGCGCCGAATAGGCGAGATCTTCCGCCGGCGGCAACTCCTCGAGGAAGACGAACGCGGCGCCCGCCGCGAAGCGCTTCAAGGAATCGCGGCCGTAACGCCCCGACTGGCCCGCCGACCGGCGCGCCTGGATCACCTGCGCCACCGTCGTCGCGTCGCCGCAGACCGACCGCCAACGCGTCTCGAGGTCCTTCGCGCGATTCGGGTTCGTCGTGCGCACCGTCTCGGAGACGAGCGCGTAGGAATCGGGATCGCCGTCCAGCTGCTGCGACGTCCAGACGACGCGCGCCTGGGTGGCGCGGTCGACGTGGCGGTTCGCGATGGACGCCCCGCTCTTCACCGAGATGACCTCGTAGTCGACGCCCACCGTGACGTCGCGCACGCGCGCGACGACTTCGATCGGCACTTCGATCCAGCGCGTCGTCTCCGTCCCGTTCGCCTCCCGCTCCACGACGCGGCGCGCCACGGTGTCGCGGAAGAAGTTCATCTTCGTGGTGGAGCGGACGCGGCCGATGGAGCCCCAGACGACGCGCTGCGCCCCCGCCTTCTTGCCGAGGCGGATCGCCTGCTCGCGCGAGACGCCCTCCAATTCGGAAATCGTCATGGAGCGCTCGATGGCGTCGTCGCCGAGGATGCGCGTGAAGGGCGCGGCCGGCGGCGCCACGTGCCGCGAGAGATCGTCGCGCCACGCCTGCGACACCTCGACGCCGAGCGACGGATCGTCGGAGGATGCGCGGAACGGCACGAACGCGACGCGCGTGAGGGCCTCGCTCAGCGCGCGATCGGCGCGTTTGGTCACGTCGCGGTAGCCGGGAACGAAGCGTTCGGCGTCCGCGTATTCGGCGCACGCCTTCTTCGGGCGGCCGGAGTTCGCGGCCTCGAGTCCGCGCTGATAGTGGTAGCGCGCGGCGCTCGCGAGGAGCGTCCGCTCTTCGGCCGGCCATTCGGCGCCGACGGGGATCGTGGCGTAGCGCGCGGCGCTCACGCGGAAGTCGGCCAGTTTCAGCACCTCCTCGGCCGCGTTCACGCTGTCGAGTTCGGCGAGCGCGTGGATCTTCCGCTGCCACTCCTGCGCGATCGAGGCGCCGGCTGCGGTGGCGGCGGCGCGGGCGCGCGGATTCCCCGGCTCCTTGTCGAGCGCGCGAGTCGCGAGCTGCCAGGCGCCCCAGGCGTTTCCGCCGGCGAGCTTCTCTTCGCTCTTGTCGGTCAGTTTGGAGGGGCCGGCGCAGCCGGCGGCGATGACGAGGGCCACGAGGGCCGGAACGATTCGACGAATCATGAGTGGAGTCCCCCTTTCGTCCGATGGTTATCGGCACGAAGCGGGGGTTTCATGACCCGGAGGCGAGACGATGCCTAGACTTTAACGTATTGCTGTATAATGCTTTACATTGAATCCGCGGCCGCCTGCGCCATAATCGCCTCGTACGTCAGCGCTTCGCCCGCCTTCAGCGCCGCCTCGAACTCGTCGTCCGACAGGTCGCCGCGCAGTTCGTCTCGGTAACGCGCGATGTCCTTGGCGAGCTCCTTCTGATATTCGGTTTCGTTGGCCCTCGCGAAACCGATCCAGGCGAGGCCGGTCGCTCGGTCGCCCTTCCGGACCTTCAGGACACCGTAGATCAATGCGGCGACGAAGAGCGGCTCCCCGGTTTCCCGGCTCGTCGCGACGGCGAGGCCCATGTACTTCCACGCCTCCGCGTCGCGGCGGAGCCTGGTGTAGATGTTCGCGAGGCTCGCTTCCGCCCCGGCCCGAAGCTGGAGCCCTCCGATCTCCCGGAGGATGGCGAGCGCCGAACGAGCCTCCCGCTCCGCCGTCTCGAACTCCTCCAGATCGGTGTGAAGGAACGAGAGGTTCCCGAGCACCATGCATTCGGAGTTTCGATCGCCCAACTCGCGGAAAATGTCGCGCGCCGATTCGTACTGCTCGATCGCGGGGCGAATGTCGTCGAGGTAGGCGAAGACGTTCCCGAGCGAATTGAGTCCGGTCGCCTCGTTCCGCCGATCCCCGATTTCACGCGCCAACTGGATGCTCTCGCCGAGGAGTTCCTTCGACCTCTCCGGGTTGCTGCGGTACTGGAGGTTTCCGTACTGGCGGAGGATGAACAGCAGGGCCGGCTTGTCGTTCGCCGCTCGCGCGATCTCGAGCGCCTCCCGAATGTAGCGCTCCGACTCCTCCGTGTTTCGCCGCCAGTAGGCGAGGCGGCCGAGCTGCCCGAGAATATTCGCCTGCAGCACCCGATGCCCGATCGCACGCGCTTCCTCGAGCGCGGGGATCAGAAGTTCGGCGGCCGTGGCGAGGGAGCTGCGGCGGATCTCCAGCTCCACGCGGAGAATCTCGATCTCGAGGCGCTGCACGACGTGCTCCGGCCCGGCGAGAATCTCCCGCGCGCGCTGGAAGAGCGTGGCGGCCTCTTCGTAGGCGCCGAGAAGGAGGGACTTCTCGCCCGCCTTCCGGAGTTGCGTCGCCGCCAACGCGGGCTCCTCGGCGCGGCCGTAGTGCTCGGCCACGAGGAGCGTGTGCTCCCCGGCGCGTTCGCCGCCGACCTCGAGGAGCCAGTCGCCCACCATCTTGTGGAAGGTCCGGCGCTGGCGAGGGACCACCGTCTCGTACGTCACGTCGCGAAGGATGGCGTGGCGGAAGACGTACTCGACCGTGCCCGCGAATCCCGACTCCTCGCGCTGCAGGATCATCTCCCGGTCCCGCAGGTCCTCGAGCATCGACTGGACCTCCGCCGGTTTGAGCGCGGCCGCTTCCTGGCTCAGCCGCGACGCCGCGGCATCCCAGAAGATGCGGCCGACCACCGACGCGCGCTGCAGCATCTGGTGAAGCGGCGCGGGAAGCGTGTCGAGGCGCGCCTGGAGCACGCCGGTCAGCGTGGCCGGCACGCGCACGGCCGATAGCCGCGAGGTATCGACCGACCAGACCTCCTCGCCCTTCAGGATCACGCGGTCGTCGATCAGCGCCTTGATCAACTCTTCGATGTAGAACGGATTGCCGTCGGCGCGATCGACGACGAGATCGCGGAGCGCCGTCGGCACCTCCGGAACGTGCTTCAGCAATTCGCGCACGAGGCGCCGGCTCGAGAGCTGCGAGAGCGGCTCCAACTGGATGCGCTCGTGGAAGCGCTGGCCCTCGCCCCACTGCGGCCGGCGCTCGTAGAGGCTCGGGCGCGCCATGCAGAGCACGAAGAGCGGGAGTTCCGTGTTCTCGCGAACGAGATTGTTGATGAGGTCGAGCGAGCGGTCGTCGGCCCAGTGGATGTCCTCGATGTGGAGGACCACCGGATTCGTCTTCGACGCCGAGGTGAAGAATTCGCCGAGATACTGCTGCGCCAGCCGGCGGAAGGAGTCTCCGTCCTGGAGCGCGGCTTCGACCTCCGGCTTGTCCGAGAAGTCGAACCCGACCAACTGTCCGATGAGGTGCGCCTTCCGGGTCGATCCGGCGCCCAGGAAGCCTTCGATCCCCTGCACGAACTTCTCGTGCACCTGCGTGAGCGGATCCGAGTCGAGAATGCGGAATCGGAACGAGAAGAGATCGCGCGTGAGGGAGTAGGGCTGGAGCATCGACGGCTGCGTGGCGCGCGCTTGGAAGAACCAGACGGTCTGTTCCTGGAGGTCCATCCAATTGCTGAATTCATAGAGGAGACGCGACTTCCCGACGCCCGCTTCCCCGACGACGGTGACGACCTGCGTCTCGCCGTCCTCCAGCGTCAGCGCGAGCGCCTCCTGGAGCAGGCGGAGTTCGATCTCCCGCCCGATCATCCGGGTCTCGACGCCTTCGATCCCCCGCGCGCGCAGACGGAACGCGCGCGGTTTCACCTGCGTCACGATGTAGACCTCGATCGGCTCCTTGCGGCCCCGCACCCGCACG